>NZ_CEZPJD010000129.1:1829-13893 GCF_983059655.1 Okeania sp. | reverse complement strand
GGTTAATGGCTCATGGTTTGGTGGATACGGTTTGGTATCGTCCTCAAATTAATACGCTTTGGTGGTTGATGGTAGCTATTGTTGCTAGTTATTACGGTGGGGGGCAGAGAAAGGAGAATATTAGTAAGTTAAGCAAATAGTAATTTATAGTACAAGGAAGAAAAAAGAATGCTCCTAAAGCAAGGAATAATTAATATTAATGATTAGGGATTAGAAACGTTTGTAGCTGCAGCAGAAGAATTTCGGTTAAAACCGTTTCTAACTCTGCCAAAACCCCTAACTGAGTATATGAAAAAATCTTGACGACGTTGGCGAGGAGTATCTGAGGATGTTCCCGCTTTTCCAAGATTTTGAGCAAGTGATAATAATTTTCTCAGAGTAATCATATCGTCCCTAATTAGTTCTGAATCTAAATCAGAATTAGCAGATTGAAGAACTGCAACATGATTTTCAATTCGCCTTTCAGCAGTTTCCAAGTCACTTTCATAAAGGTCATCAAGGATATAGAAAGCTACTTCACTTGTCCATAAACCTAAAGCGTGTTCTGTTACTAAATCAGATGGTAAATTTCCTGATGGTGATAAGGTAAGTTGACGTTTTTGATTTTGGCGCTTAAACGCATCGACATACTGTACTGTTGCTTCCCCAATCGAATTTAGATTGTTTGGTTCAGGAATAGCTAATTCAAAAACTATCCAATAGGTTTCACCAACTGCTAAATCTGGTACAAAAATTCGGATACCTTTTTCCTGAGTTATCAAGTCAGGTTCTGATTCTACTCCAACTTCTCTTTCTGCTTTCTTTTTCGCCTCTTCAACATCTTTGAAGACCGCTGCTCTGCTAATCGGGTCTTTTATTTCATCGTGACCATACAAGTAAATAATTGGGATATTTTGATCGATATCTATCTTTAACTGAACATTAATTGCTGCTAGGTATTCTCTTCTATTTAATTCATCTTTAAGGCTAACTTGAATATCATCTGGATCTGTCACAAAAGTAGATTTTCCTCCCGTAAGACCAGCTAAAGCATCAAGTTCTCTAGTATTAGCATCTGAACCAAAAGCAAAAGTTGATAAGCGGACACTTCCTCGTGTTTTGTTGTCTATATTTTGTCGGATTCTAATCCATTCAGTTTCTCCGGAAGTCGGATTTCCATCAGAAAATAAATAGATATGATTCAGAGTATTGTTGCTTTCATAACGACTAATTTCGTCTATTCCATAGGATATTCCTATGTTAATATCTGTTCCACCATCAGCAGTTATACCACTGATAATTCTACTAAATTCATTAATCTCAATTTTTCTGACAGGAGTTGCTTTTAATACAGTTTTTGGCTGTTCATTAAATTCTATTATGCCAATAATGTCGTCTTTCTTGAGACTTTTGAAAATTTCCTTGATTGAAAGTTTCACGGCATCTAATTTTTCTCCTTCCATAGAACTACTTGTATCGATTACAAAAATATAATTAACAGGTGGAGGTTCGCTCTTTTGATATCCTGCTGGAGCTGTGTTGGAAGTTTTCAAGGCAATTTCTAAATAGTGAGTAGCTCTCTGATTCCGTTTTTGCTTTTGTGGAATTGGAGTTATTCCATAGCTAACTCCAAGAGAATTACCTGATTTAGGTAGTGGTATTCCTTCACTATTTAAGGCAATGAAGTCATCGAAGCGAATATTTCTCTGTTCAATTAAAACTCCTTGTTCAATTAAGTCCTTAATTCCTACATTTAATCTTGTACCAAATTGATTATTTCTTCTGATAAATAATCCATTATGAGGCAATAATTGATTGTTGCTTACTAGAGGAACATTACGAGAAGATGGAAATATTTGTGGGGAAAGGCTGTCGTTTAGTAGTTCCATTTCCCCTTCCCTTAGTTGTTCTGATTCTAGTTCTATTCGTTTTTGAGATTCGGGAAAGAGAGGGGAAGGAATAGGAACTGGTGAGGGATGATCTATCTTTCTCACTAATAAAGTAATCAATACTAAGACCCCCAATAAACCTAATAAAATTCCTAAAATTACAAGTTTATTATTTTTCACTTTATTTATATTCTTATAATCTAGAATTTACATGAAATAATACGGATTTTTAGGAGAAGGACACAATTTATCTAAGTTAGATTCAGTATTAACCAAATCAGAAAATACATTGTTATTTTCCAAGCACTTCAACCATTGATCTAAAGAATCTGAAACACCATAACTTTCCTTGGCTTTTCTTTTAGATTCTTCTGTATAAGTTCCCCCTTTTAGTAACAGTATTTTAATTTGTATAACTAAACTAGGTTCGTGATTTGCTTGAAGCCCCAAAGCCTTTTCAACATAAAAAATCGCAACGGATAGATTTTGCCTAGCTAGAGAAACTTTTGCTTTCCAATACCAAGGATCTGCTAATTCTGGAGCTAATTTTTTAGCTTCATTAAACTTCTCTTCAGCTAACTCAAATTCTCGATTGTTTAGTAATTCACGTCCTTCTCTAATTAATTGGTTTTCAGGTGTTAAATTTTTGGGAAACAAATGAAAACCAATTGGTATTAAAAGTAAGCATAGCGATATAATAAACCACCAAAATGATTTTTGAATTGGCTTAACTTGCTTACTTTTTTCTAGCAGTCAAATATTGAAAGTGGCACCCTTTTGGTCAATAGTTTGACTTTGAGCTACATTAATAGCCTTTTGGATATTTTGGATAAAACTTTCAGGGTATGAATGCTGAGATTTTTTGACAGTTTCTTCTATCTCTTTAAGAACTTCAGGAAAATTTGGCAGCGAATTTGTTTCTGACAAAGCTACCAATTCCTGCATTGATTGAGCTATTTGATTATTAGCTTGAGCAGTAGATTCTATCTCAAGTAAAGCTTCACCATAGTCAAGAGGTTGTTCAGGAGCTTTCTCTATAGCAGCTACAGTATTTGGGGAATGTTCTCTTAGAGATGCTAAAAATTGGCTACTTTTGTTCCAGAGAGCATCTCCTACATTTTCACCCGTTTTTTCTAAAGCTTTTGTAGCTATCACGGTTGCTAGAGCAATAGCAGCAGTTGTTAAAGGTTCCATAAATTTCCTTATTAAATAGAATAAAAGATATTAGTTTTAGTCTGATGCAATACCAATATTATTGGCTAAACCCAGCAAAGCCACTATAAAATGGGTTATAGGCTTCACAAAGGCTTCTACAACCCAACGATGTCAGAATCCGGAAATAAGAAATAATTGTAATAGGGGGTTCTATTTCTTACTTTTACTTGCTTCTCCAATAATATTTCATTGGTTCGAGCGTCAATTAAATCCTAGAAAAATGGATAACCGTAGCTCAATGGTTTTTTCTTGTAATTAGGGGCATAAGTAGTAAAGTGGAGTATGATTTAAGAAGAAAATTAAACTGTAGAATTAGGATGATTTGAAGATGGATTTAACAATTTCCGATGAAGGTTTGGAAAATATTCAGCTCTCGAGTGAGATGAGAGAAAAGGCTTTACAAAAAGCGAAAGAGGGATATGTCATGGCTTTATTAGAAGTTGGAGAAATTAGCAGTGGTAGAGCTGCAAAAATTTTAGGTGTTTCTCGGATTAAAATGATTGAAATGATGAATAAATGGGGGATTTCTATTTTTAATGAAGAGCATAATTTGGAGGAATTATGTCAAGAAGTGGAACAAGCAGAATTAATTTTAAATCAGCAGAAATTTTAAATGATTATTGTTTCTGATACTACGCCAACTATAGCAATTCTTTAACCTATGAAGTACAGTTTTAGATCCCCCCTAACCCCCCTTAATAAGGGGGGAACCTTCAAAGTACCCCTTTCTAAGGGGGATTTAGGGGGATCGTAAATCTACCCCATAACTATAGGAATTGCTATAATTTTTTTTCAATCCTTCCCTCTTCCTTCCTCCTTCCAAACTACCTAATCAATTTCTCCCAAGCTTGCCATAAAACCTCTGCCTTTTCTACCGGACTTTTCGGCAAACATTCCCTCGCCTTTTCCAAACACATCTGTGCTTTTTGCTCATCTCCAGACTTCTTAATTGCCAAACTCAACCATAACCAAACCATCGGTTGATTCCCCTCAATATCCAAAGACTTAAAATAACTTTCCACAGCCTTTTCATATCTTTGCAATTGATAAAATAACACCCCCAAACTCCGCCATGCCTGCCAATGATTAGGCTGCAATTTCACAGTTTTTTGATAACAAAAAATCGCCTCCTCATAACGCTTCAACTGATTACAAACTTCAGCCTTCTTATACCAAGCATCATAATTATTTGGTCTAATAGAAATAGCACGATCATAAGAAGCGATCGCTGCCTCTGTTTTCCCAAATTCTTGCATAATTCGACCTTTAATAACTTGTGGAATACCCCCAAGCACTTTGGTTAACAAAGAAGGATTATTTCCTATTGTTTGAGAATTTGAAGAGGCAAAACTTTTCTGATATTTCACTGACTCCAATTCTTTTAAAACCTCTTCTACAGACTGATACCTTTGATTAATATTTGGAGCCAAAAGCTTATCAATAATTATCCCCAATTCTTCACTAATATTAGACTGTAAATATTGTCGCCAAACCCACTTACCCTCAACCACATCAAACAACTCAAAAGGCGCCACTTGAGTCAACAAATATATACAAGTAACCCCCAAATTATAAAGGTCACTAGCAGGAACCGCCTTTCCCGCCAACTGTTCCGGAGCAACATATCCCGCACTACCAATCATCGTTCCAGTTTGGCCAAGAGAAGATTCTGTAATTACCTTACTAGCTCCAAAATCTACCAAAACCAACTGGCCTTTAATTTCCCCTCTACCATCAGGAAGTGTAATTGAATTGCGCCGAATAATATTTTCAGGTTTAATATCCCGATGAATCACCTGCCGTTCGTGGACAAATTCCAACACAGGCAACAAATCCCAAAGTAACTCCTGAATCTTATTTTCAGTAAAAGTCCCATTAACAACCAATTCCTGCTCTAAATTTTGCCCATCAATAAATTCTTGGATGAGATATTGTTGCTCACCTTGTTGAAAATGAGCCATTAATTCTGGGATTTGAGGATGTTGACCCAACTCATCAAGTCTGACGGCCTCCCGACCGAACAATTCAGCAGCTTTTTGTGCATTAACACTATTTTGAGGAAAAAATTGTTTAATCACACATCGGGGTCGGGAAGGTTTATACTCATCCACCGCTAGAAAAGTTTTGCCAAAGCCACCTTGACCAATAGGTTTAATAGTACGGTAGCGATCGCCCAAAAGTAACTTAGCTCCGCAGCTCTGACAAAATCGATGATCGGAGGGATTATACGGCTTTCGGCATTCAGAGTTAATACAGTAGCTCATCCTGATTTTTAACTTGAAAATTTAGTTATACCAATGTGATAAATGTTTGTTACAAATGCTAGAAGGAAGAAGGGATAAATATTTAAAAAAATGGAAAAACGATATAAATAACTATCTAAAATGAACTAGACTACCTATTTTTAAGCATATCCGATCAAGGTCTACCTTTTTGTAGCATTCTTTTTCCAAATTGGTATTACAGCATATTTCATATCAGTGAGGTGCATCTTTTGCAGGCAAGATGCCCGCACTACAAAGACTTTATCATTACTAATTGCTGACAGCTGACTGCTAATAGCTGTTTGCGCAGCATTCCGCAGGATATGCTTACTATCAGAGTTCAGATTCGAGAACCGAAGAAGGTATAGGTACTTCTTCAACAGTTGGATGTTTTTCAAGAGTTAAAGTTGATTGTTGAGATCCAGATAGTCGTCTAAGAAGCTTAGGTTTAGGGTCATGTAACAAATAAATAATCCGATCGCCTGGTTGCCAATTTTCCATGGCAGATAACACTTGAAGACTTCCTTGCCTTTCAATCAAAACTGGCATTAACTCCCCTGCTCGAATAAGTGCCTTAAGGTGAGTCTTTTGAAACTCAAATCCCAATTGCTTAAGCACTGTTTCTCCTAATTTCACTTCTCTGTCAGAAAGATATTTATTCCAACTTTTAATATTTAACTCTGAAGTAAACGCTTGTTGAACCTTCTCTTTACCATTAAGACTTTTATTCTGAGGACTTTTTGGATAAATAGCTAATACTCTTGGTGGCTTAAATTCTTCTGCTGCTCTTTGAGCCAAAACTAAATTTACTTCTTCATTCTTAGTCATTGCTAAGAAAGTACCCACTGATTCTAAACCAGCTTCTTCTAAGACATTAGTATCAAAAGCACTACTTTTGTATACCTGCAAACCTTCCTTCTCTGCCTGCTGACAAGCCTCCTCATCTGTATCTATCAGTACCACTGATTCACCCCTGTCCTTAAATATACGTCCAATTAATCGGGACAGAGGATTTGAACCCACAATCACAGCACCAGTAGCTGCGCTAGAAGTAATTCCCAAAAATTGAGCCACGAATCTTGCTGTTAGTCCTTGACTAAATACTGTCATAATAATAGTCAAGAATACCAAAGCCTTGATAGAGTCACCACCATTGAGACCTTTTTGAGTTAACAAGATAGCAAATAAGGAAGAAACTGAAGCTGAAACTATTCCTCTAGGAGCAACCCAACTGACAAACATCTTTTGTCGCCAATTCAGCCTACTATTCCAAGTACAGATTAATACGTTGAGAGGGCGAACCAGGAACATCAAACTCAAAACTGTCCACACACTTCCCCAACCTAGAGCAACGATACTTGCTAAAGATAAATCTGCTGCTAGTAAAATAAACAATACTGAAACAGCCAGCATTGTTAGTTGTCCTTTAAACCGCCTTAATAGTCGTAACTCTGGTATTTCGGCTGCTCCAACCACAATTCCTGCTACGACTGTGGCCATCAATCCTGATTCACTGCGGACTTCTTCTGCTAAACCAAAAATTCCCCACAGAGCCGCTAAAACTACCAGATTTGCTAACTCTTCAGACAGAAACTTTGCTCTTTTGAGGGTGAATCCTAAAATCCAGCCTCCTGCTGCACCAATGATAGTTCCCATTCCTAAGCGCACAACTAGGTCTCTAAATAATCCTAGAGGGTCAGCACCTTCATTTAAAACTATGTTCAGTACCAATACGGCCAGAATTGCTCCTACAGGATCTATGAGAACTCCTTCTCCTTCCAATACTGTAGCTACTTGTCGGTCTACTGAAACCTGTTTGAGCAATGGCCCTACTACTGTTGGCCCTGTAACTACTACTAGGGAGGCATAAAGAAATGCGATCGCCCAGGGAAACTCACCTAACCAGTGAGCGGCCATACCACCACCAATTAACGTTATTAGTGTACCTATAGTCACTAAGTTGCGGATACTGCCGGAAACTTTTCCTAACTCTCTAAGTTCCAAATTCAAGCCCCCCTCAAAGAGAATGAGGGCTACAAATAAGGATACTACAACTTCTAGACCATTACCTAGTAGGTTTGGATGCACCACTCCCAGAACATCTTTGCCTACTAGAATACCAAATAGTAGCAAAAAGACTATCGCAGGTACTTTAAGGTAGGCTGCTAGAACTTGGGCTCCTATACCACTGATTACAGTCAGGATGATCAGTAGAGTTATGTCAAATGGTATTTCCATAAGTGTTATCTTTAATTCCCAGGCTTACCAGCTTTTTTTCTTCAGCTTCAGTTTTTGATTCTGAAATTATGTGTTTTAATTTTTTTTGCTGGTTAGTTTTTTTGTATTTTTTTCTTGATTTTAGCTGTGAAATTATTATTGAGAAGGATTGATTATTTATTTAAAATCGGGTAAATTTTAGGAATTATTTGAGTACAACAATTGAATCACAAAGTTTCTAATTTTTTTATTCCCTCATTAATTTGTGTGTAAATTTTCTAATTTAAATATTTGCCCATAATTATTTTGAAACAGAGAAATCCCTTTCGTATTATAACTACTCTTAACCAAAGTGCAACTATGGCTATTTTTGACTTTATACCGGAAAGTTGGAGTAGATGTCTTCCCCTTTTAGGGGAGCTTTTTAATGCATTCAATGTATATAGTTGTGGATCTGCTGAACTGTGAGGAAAGTCTCACAGTGATGTGGAAATCCCTTCACCTTGAAGCAGGAGAAGATGTCAACAGGTTTTAGCCTCAGCAGAAATTGCTCCTGATTAGGTGTTTTTTTGACAATTATGGTGATATATGGTATGGAAGGAAAATAGTAAATCCTTATTTGGATATTAGATAAGAGCTTTATTAATAGGGTAAGGCAGGAGGTCATTTCAGTTATCAGTCATCAGTTATCAGTACCTCTGCAATAAGTGAGGCTTAACATCAGGAATATTCTATTTTTTTTATCCCTTCAAAAGGCTATACTTTCATAAACATTTTTCTTAACATAAAACTTGACAAAATAGAAAGGGAAGGCTTTAAAGCAGGATTTTTCGGTAAAAGGGTTTTCGCATTGAAAAATGTCCTCAGCAATTCTTGTAGTCCTATAACTTCCTGTTTCTTCACAGTCCTAGATTTTTCCCCTCCAAAGGCCATCTCCGTAGAGCCAATCTTCAAGAATGAATAATGAATAATAGGCATCTCCAAAAATTAAAAATAAGATGAATTCTTATCCAGAAATTATCAATTATTCTTCTCTGTTCGCTGTTCCCTCTTTTCTGGAGATGTCTAATAGATATCTCCGACAATAAAAAATCAAATCAATTATCGCACAGAAATTATCAATTCTTTTCCTCTACTGCCTACTGCCTACTGCCTCTTTTCTGGAGATGTCTAATGAATAATTAACAATTACCTCTCCTTGCAAACAAGAGGATTGACTAATGATGAAAATTTTTATTTATTATCGCCTAAAAAGAGGAGGCTTTAAACCACAATTTTTCGGTAAAGACTGTTACTCAGAATGCACTAGAATAAATATTCCTTTTGTCCAAACATTCTATGTCTTTGCTCCCGTTTAAATCTCTGTCTTTGCTATGACCGCATACAAGACAAACATAAACACATTCTTTTAAGGACATCTGATGACAATGTTTACCTGGTGGTGTATAGAACCCATTTGAGATCTATATAATTATGGTAGTCAAGTCTTTTCGTACATCAATGAGTGAGGAAAAATCTGAAAAAGGAGTGTTGAATTTTTTGTATTATCTATCCCCACATCTTACCTCTTCCTTTTTCCCTCTTAATCTCCTGTCTCCAGTATAGCTGTCTCCTGACTCAAGGCTAAAAAAAATTGATATTTATCAAGATACCAAGTGGGTTCTATAATGATGGTAGAGAGAGGGTAGGAAGTGTGGGGAGTGTGGGAAGAAATTAAAAAACATATATCTTCACCGTTACTATGCAGAACTACCAATCTTTTTACCATCATCATTTTTTATTTGAGGCTTGGCTCTACTAATTTAAGGATCGCTGACCGTAGTCTCTAACCTTATTCTCAAGAGCAGGCATCTTCTCGGTTGAAACACCATCTACATTAATATACATGAACTCGATTTTTTGTTTGCTTTGCATTCCACAGCAAACCAGTAACTTTTTTACTGACTGCACGTTGATGAAGAGTTAATCACTTTTTTTACTTTTCTATGAACTTTAACGTTAGCCAATTGAGTTCCCGTCAACCATTTTATTCTTTTCTTCTTTCTCAAATTTAATGCTATACATAAAAGCTTTTTTAGTTCAATTAATTAGCTGAATGCAGCTACTTAAACATTTAAAATAAATGACTATGTTCGCTATCTAGACATTCTCCACTTTGCCAGACTCTACCAGTATGTTCACATTCTTCTTTAGTTTTGAGCCAAGGAATTTCTGTAGGAGATATCGAAGGAATTTCTGTAGGATATATAGGTTTATTAGCGAAAACCCATTTATCGTAAAGATGATATGCAATAGCTCCAGTTAAAAATAGAGCATCTCCACATATGACTGTAAATATTAATGTTTTTAAGACTAATTTCTTAGTCTTGCTCTTTTTACGCTCACGCTCAAAAGTAGAATAAGAACCCTGAATTAAATTATTTTGTCTTAACATAAGTCCTCCCGCAGATCATAAAGTAAGCATATATTTGTTTAACTTAGGAATGAGACACTTTTTTAGTTCAAACTATACTCACAGTAAGAAACTATCGTCTCAATCTAAACTGAAATGAGTATATATACAGTAAGCCTTAATTAACTCACTTCACCATATATTCAACAAAAAAAATAGAGGTAGAAATTATTCATCTTTTAGTGATGCACATCACAATAAATAATAATCCAAAATTTCCTTGGGGTGCAAGTAGTTCTACTGAACTTCATCAAAGCTTCATAATTAACTTAAATATCAAAATTATTCTTTTTTCTAAAATACTTGCAACACATTGTTGCTATTACAATACCTATTGATGAAAAAAAAGTTTTTGCTATAAAAAATTGTAAATCATGTGGTTTATTGAATTAGATTGATACTGATAATTTAAGGATTAAGTAGAAAAATAAGATAGATATATAGACGTATAGGATTATTTGATTTTATTACTACATATAATTCACTATTTTCTTGAAGGTATAAACTTCTTTGTGGTAACAAGCATTAGAAAGACAATTAATCATCCTTTCCTGAAATCATTTGTAGTAATTTTTAAGTAAAAAAAATTGAGTAACAAAAATATACTTTAAGTATTTTCAATCGCTATAGCTATCTCTATTTGGGGGTTTGAGCCTTAAATAGTAAGTACAATTTATGAAGTTTTTGTAAAGCAGTAAAACATTGAATTACTTCATCAGAACTTCATAAAACTCGGAGTTTTATTGGCCTAATTATTGAAGATACTGAAAGTCAAAGTTACACTATGGCAAAATCTGGAAAAAGTATAAAATCAATTTTCATTGTTATAGTTAAATTTTATATTTTGGGTAACCAATTAATGTACTAATCTGTTTCTTAATTTCAGATTAGATGAGCTACAAATATAAAAGCTAACCTGTATGAAAAATGCTAGAAAAAATTGGTCTATTTATATTTAATTGCAGTAGGTTTAGGGTAGATGGGCAAAGAACTAACTTTGTAAGTGCTAAAACTTTCTGTTCCTTGATAGATAAATCGGGAAAAGTTAACTTTGGCTTCCTCTTCTGTTATCTCAAGGCTAAGATAGGCAACTTCCAAACCACCTGGTAGTTAGCAATTATTATTTAAATCTCCTAAGTAAGTTATCGGTTGTTGTCTTAACAGTTTTTACTTGTTTTGACATCCCTATTATTACTGAAGACTTATGAGGTTACTAGGTGGAAAATACGGAACTTTTGTTTTATGAGAGCTGTATGAAATCAGTGTAAATACTTATATTAAGTCTGGATAATAGCTATTTGGAAAAAAATTATCCCCTTAAAATAGGGCAAACATCTCTATTACCTTAGTTACTGAATAATTAGGGTTTGCCGAAAAATCTTCTAAAGGTTAATAGTAAATTTATGGATAAACAAGATTATTTAGATTTCTTGATGGAGGTATTTGAGGCGATCGCCAACAGCAATGGCGACTCCAAAAAAGTAGTCTACCAACTTTTACAAGCTAACCTAGACAAACTCGACAATAACTTTGCTCACTTTCTACAAACTTGGGCAACAGCTAAACTCTCAGAAGTAGAAACAGAGGAAGCAGAATCTATTGCCGATACTATTTGGGATTTCAGCTACCACCTCAACGACTTCCCACTCGGCAAAAAAGCAAATAACATGGAAATCGTCATTTCTGGTTACGAAGCGGTGTTACAAGTTTTTACCCGCGAGAGTAACCGGGAAAATTGGGCAACGACTCAAAACAATCTAGCCATTGCCTACAGTAACAGAATCAGAGGTGACCGGGCACAGAATATTGAAGATGCTATAGCTGCATATCATCTGGCATTGGAAGTTTACACCAAACAAGACTTCCCCATCAATTGGGCAATGACTCAAAACAATCTAGCCGCTGCCTACAGTGAAAGAATCAGAGGTGACAAAGCAGAGAATCTGGAAAAGGAACTCAAGCAGATATTTAATTTGTTGCGGGGGCGGGAACAGAAGCGGATATTAGTATACGGCCCCGTTGGCATTGGCAAAACAGCCTTTATTCTG
>NZ_CEZPJD010000129.1:0-1729 GCF_983059655.1 Okeania sp. | reverse complement strand
GAAGCGGATATTAGTATACGGCCCCGTTGGCATTGGCAAAACAGCCTTTATTCTGGAAGTATTAAGCGTCTTGCAACGTAAAAGCAAAGATACCCTAGCTACATATATTAGTCTACCTACGGAAAAAACAGAATTAGCAACTGCTGCCCTCATTGCTCTAGCTCGAAGTATGCCAAACTATGAATGGGCACAACAACTGTTAAAGCAAATGGGATTAGTCAGTGAATTAACTCGCAAAACCAAGACAAAAATTGAAGGAAAAATCGCAGGTATTGGTGGCAGTTTTGAAGAAGAAAGTGAAACAGTTAACCCCACTCAATTTCCCACACTTGCCTTTCAAGACTTATTAGACAGGGCGCTGCAAAAATATACTCGTGTTGTTGTTGCAATAGATGACTTAGACAAACAAGACCCAGACCGGGTGCGTCAACTATTGCACAATGCTCAAGGAATGCTCAAAGGAGATGCTTGGTTTATTTTAACAGGGCATCCTTCAGGTTTGACTCGCGATCTACTCATCAGCGAAAGAGGATTATTCGATCTAGCATTAGAAATCACAGAATTAGACCAACCGACAACCTATGAAATGTTAATTAACTATCTGGAAAGCGCCCGCATCAGAGAAACAAACAAAGACCCAGAAAATCCTGAGACAGTTCATCCCTTCACCCTGGAAACAGCAAAACAACTCTGCCAACGTTCCGAAGGTATTCCCCGTTGGTTTAACCGCATCGCTAACTATGTATTACTGAAAGCAGCAGAATTGAAAGCCGAAAAAATCACCCCAGAAGTATTTCAGGAAGGTTTAGAATATGTCAGTCAAGAATTACGGGGGCAGTCAGAATTGAGTCCAGAAGATTATTATGTGCTTGACTTAATCTTAGAAAGAGGGTTGTTGTCAGACACCAGCGCCACAATGAATGACTTGAAGCGGATGAAAGTGCAAGAATTTAGTCAAGTATTACCGATATTAGATAGATTAGTACAACATGACTTAGTGCGTCGTTTACCCACAGATAAATCTACCGAATATCAGGCAAACCCTATAATTTTACCTCCCTCAAAAGAAGCAACTCAGGAAAAATTATCTGAAGAAGAATAAAATTATTGTTAGGCCGTGAAAACTATAGAAATATTACAACAAAAGCGAGAAAAAATTCTAAACCTAGCCGCTCAACATTTGCTACATCACGCGCCCCCTAAATCCCCCATTCAACAACAAGCGCAGCATCCTCTGGCTTCCCCCTTTCCAAGGGGGACAGGAGGGGGATAAAAAGGGGGACTTTCACCAGCTAATAGATTCTTGTTCCCCCCAGAATTGGGGGGCTAGGGGGCAAAATTCAGTTATCAGTCAAATTCAAAAGCCCCCGTGCATCCCCCAAAATGGGGGTACTTTCAGCAGCTAATAGATTCTTGTTCCCCCCAGAATTGGGGGGCTAGGGGGGCAAAATTTAGTTATCAGTCAAATTCAAAAGCCACCGCGCATCCCCCAAAATGGGGGTACTTTCAGCAGCTAATAGATTCTTATTCCCCCCAGAATTAGGGGCTAGGGGGGCAAAATTTAGTATGAAACAACTTTTCAGATATCCTCTTAAAGATTTTGGGTAGTGGGAGCATCTTGCTCCCGTGGATGAATATAATTATCCATTGTTAAATTGTCTCCGATGTTGATTCATAAATCATAAATTTTAGCTGTTGTTGTTGGGTTATTTTCTTAATTAATTCCCGT
>NZ_CEZPJD010000128.1:2204-13915 GCF_983059655.1 Okeania sp. | reverse complement strand
CCTTCGATTCTTCAGCATCGGGTACAACTTGGAGCGAAGGTTGTGGTGTAGTATTGCTGAAAAGCTACGATCGGGCAATTAAAGATGGAGACAAAATCTACGGAGTCATCAAAGCAATAGGAATAAATTATGATGGTAACACTAACGGCATCAGCGCACCAAGTGGTAAATCTCAAACAGAGTTAGAGCAGAAAGTTTATCAGCAGTTTGGAATTGACCCAGAAACCATAGGTTATGTAGAAGCTCATGGTACAGCAACACCACTGGGAGATCCGATAGAGGTAGAGGCTTTAACAGAAACATTTTCTAAGTGGACTGGTAAAAGACATTTTTGTGCGATCGGCTCGGTCAAGACAAATATTGGCCATTCAGGAACAGCTGCAGGGATGTCTGGTTTGATTAAAGCAATTTTGTGTTTGATAAATCGGAAGTTTGTGCCGTCGCTACATTATAGTCAACCAAACCCCCATATTGACTTTGAGAATAGTCCTTTTTATGTCAGTACAGAATACAAAGATTGGGAAATAGAAGCAAACCAGCCAAGACGAGCAGCAGTAAGTTCCTTTGGTTTTAGTGGCACAAATGCTCATTTGGTTGTTGAGGAAGCACCAGAGCAAGTCAAAAGTCAAAAGTCAAAAGTCAAAAATGATAATGATAGTGAGAATTCTTTAGAACGTCCACTACACCTCTTAACTCTATCAGCTAAAACAGAAGTAGCGGTTTCCGAGTTAGTTAGTAGTTATGAAGATTATATCAAAACGAATCCAGAACTAAAGATAGCCGATATTTGCTACTCAGCTAACACAGGGCGGACTCACTTTAACCACAGACTAGCAGTTGTAGCTGCAAGCCAACAAGAGTTAGCAGAGAAACTCCAGCAGTACAAAGCAGAAGGAACGTTGCATGCAACTTCCGTACCAGGAATATTTTCAGGAGAACTCCTAAAAAATGTTGCACCAAAAATAGCCTTTTTATTCACAGGTCAAGGTTCCCAATATGTGAACATGGGAAGGCAACTGTATCAAAAATCTCCCTTATTCCGAGAAACTATTGATAAATGCGACCGGATATTAGAGAGGCTGAGTGGAAAATCCATAATAAATGTTATCTATCCTCAAGATGGAGAGACATCGCCCCTAGACCAAACAGCTTATACTCAACCCGCTATATTTGCCATAGAATACGCCCTAGCTAAATTATGGGAATCTTGGGGTATTAAACCAAATATAGTCATGGGTCACAGTGTAGGTGAATATGTGGCAGCAACAGTTGCAGGAATTTTTAGTTTAGAAGATGGTCTCAAACTAATTTCAGCAAGGGGTCGGTTGATGCAACAGTTACCCGCAGGTGGAGAAATGGTTGCTGTAATGGCATCAGCATCAAAAGTAGAATCTCTGATTGCTCCATACACAGACAAAGTAGCTATAGCAGCAATAAATGGGCCAAGGAGTACAGTAATATCAGGTGTTGCAGAAGCAGTAAAAGAAATTGTCAGCAGTTTAGAGTCAGAAGGAATTAAAACAAAGCAACTTCAGGTATCCCATGCCTTCCACTCACCATTGATGGAACCAATGTTGGCAGAATGGGAAGCAGTAGCAAATCAACTCACTTATAATCAACCTCAGATACCAGTAATATCGAATGTTACAGGGACAGTAGCAGACGAAAGTATTACAACAGCTAAGTATTGGGTAAGTCATGTACGTCAACCAGTAAGATTTGCTCAAGGTATGAAAGCATTACAGGAAAAAGGTTATGAAACCTTCCTGGAAATCGGACCAAAACCAATATTGTTAGGTATGGGCCGTCAATGTTTACCAGACAGTTCGGGAATGTGGCTGCCATCATTGCGCCCGAATAAAATCCCCCTCTCATCCCCCTTAGAAAGGGGGAGGTCAGAGGATGCTGCGCTTTTGAATGGTGAATGGCAGCAGATGCTCTCAAGTCTGGGGCAGTTGTACGCAAAAGGAGCAAAAGTAAACTGGTTAGGATTTGATCGAGACTATGAGTGTCAGAAAGTACCATTGCCTACATACCCATTTGCACGGGAAAGTTATTGGGCTGATGTCAATGGATATCAGATTAGTTATGGGCAACGAGTAAAAGATATACATCCTTTATTGGGTCATCAAATCAACTTTGCAGGTCAACAAAAAGTTTTTGAGTCATTCATTGGGGCAGAAAATCCAGCATACCTGAAAGACCACAGAGTATTTAACCAAGCTCTGTTCCCAACAACAGCATACTTAGAGATAGCTACAGCGATCGGGCGAAATCATTATCAAACTCCCAATGTAATTGTAAAAAATCTGAAGATAGAGCGTGGATTAGTGTTGCCGGAGGGTAAACGGAAAATAGTACAGACTATACTGACTCAATCAGACACAACTACTCAGTTTCAAATATTTAGTCAACAACAAGATGACGATCTGGAAGTCCAAAAGTGGGCACTCCATGCTGCGGGAGAAATTGAACCTGCAACAGAGGTGAGTGATGAAAAATTTGAGATAGATAAATACTTAGGAGAATGTAGTAACTCTGTAGAAGTTAAACAACATTATCTAAAAACTCAACAACAAGGGATTAGTTATGGTAAGACTTTCCAAGGTATTCAAAAGTTGTGGAAAGGAGAAAATCAGGCGATCGGCAAGATAGGTATTCCTGAAGAAATAGCAGTAGGGATAGAGGAGTATAACATACATCCAGCTATATTGGATGCTGCGTTTCAGGTGATTTTTAATGCTCTCCCAGAACAAAGTGGAAGTAAGGAAACCTATTTACCAGTAGGGGTAGAGGAGTTAATTACCTACACTCAACCAGGAGAATATTTGTGGGCACACGCATCAATTTCCAGTGAAGAAAATGATGTTCCCCAGAAGGAAAATTTGAAAGCGAATGTCATCTTGAGCAATGAGAAAGGAGAAGTCGTTGCTAAGATTATCGGTTTAAAAGTCAAGTTGGCAAGTAAAGAAGCTTTACTCGGAAGGAAAGAGGAAAGTGTTATTGACTCCTTGTATGAGATAGAGTGGAGAAGTAAAGGTCGTTTAGGAAGACTACTGCCACCAGATTATCTGCTAACACCCAAAGAAGTTGAACAGCAACTACAGCCAATAGTTACGGAATTTTCAAATCAGCCAGACCTAAAGAGTTATCGAATTATTCCCAGTCTGTTAGATGAATTAGGTCGGGAGTATGTGTTGCAGACTATCAATCAAATGGGATGGCCTTATAAGGCTGGAGATAAATTTAATAGTGAAAGTGAGGCTCAAAGATTAGAGATAGTTCCAGAACATAAAAGATTATTCAAACGAATGCTACAGATTCTTGCAGAAGATGGAATTATTCGGGAGCTATCTTCCCAGGGAACAGACAAAGAGTGGGAAATGTTGCAAACCTTGGATCAGAGCCTGATGAATCAAGGGGAGAAAAGAGGGGAAGAGTTACTCAGTCAATATCCCCTCGCCGAAGCCGAATTAGTACTATTAAATCGTTGCGGAGCTAAACTAAGGGAAGTATTGCAAGGCAAGCAAGATCCTGTGCAATTAGTATTCCCATCAGGAGACCTATCATCAGCAACCAGATTATATCAGGATTCAACCCAAGCTAAGATGATGAACACCCTGGTTGAAAATGCATTGGCTAAAGCAATAGAAAAATTACCAAAATCACGAGGAGTAAGATTACTGGAAATAGGAGCAGGTACAGGAGGAACAACCAGTTATCTTTTGCCTTTGCTGCCAAAAAATAGCACTGAGTACGCTTTTACAGATATCGGCGCACTGTTTACCTCAAAAGCCAAGGAAAGGTTCGAGGAATATAAATTCATAAATTATCAAACTCTGGATATAGAAGTAGACCCTATAAATCAAGGGTTTGAGGCTCATCAATACGACATAATTATTGCAGCTAATGTTCTCCACGCAACAGTAAATCTCAAAGAAACATTATCTAATACCAGAAAACTCCTAGCACCAGGAGGAGTGTTGTTGTTATTAGAAGTAACAACTAAAAACAGGATAGGAGATTTAATCTTTGGTTTGTTAGATGGATGGTGGAGATACCAAGATTTGGAACTGCGACCAGACTATCCTTTGTTAACTCGCTCTCGATGGAAAGAGGTATTGAAAGAAACAGGTTTTGCGGAAGTTGCAGCCCTACCTGAGTTAGAAGGAATTCCAGAATTGTCTGAACAACAAACCTTGTTTATGGCTCAAGCAGACGAAACAACTGCATTGCCAGAGCCGAAAAATTGGTTGATATTAGCAGATAAACAGGGAGTAGCTCAAAAGTTAGCTACTCAGTTACAGGCAAAAGGAGGTGTTCCTACCTTAGTATTTGCAGGAGAGAAATATCAACAGCTTGAGTCAGGAGAATTTACTATTAATCCTGACAACCCAGAAGATTTTAAACAACTAATTGGATCGGTTTCTTCCTTGTATGGAGTTGTGCAATGTTGGACGACGGAAACTGGAGGCCGTGAAAAAATAGATGAGTTATCACGATATGGGTGTGGAACAACTTTATCTTTAGTTCAAGCACTGGTACAAAACAATCCATCTCAGCCACCTCGTTTATGGTTAGTTACTTCTGGTGCTCAACCAGTACCATTAAATGAACCAGTTATTCCCAACTTAGCCCAATCTTCACTATGGGGAATGGGTAAAGTTATTAACTTAGAACATCCAGAACTCAATTGTGTACGGATAGATTTAGATCCAGAGGCAACTATAGAGAGTCAAACTAATGCACTATTTAATGAAATCTGGTCAGAAGATCCAGAAGATCAGGTAGGGTTGCGTGGAGATTCTCGTTATGTAGCGAGGATGGTGGCAAGTCATCACCAGCAACTCGTAGCAACAGAAGGACTGACAATACCATTAGAACCATATAAGCTTGGAATATCAGAAAAAGGTAGTTTAGACAGTTTAACCTTAGAACCAATTAACAGAGATTCTCCAGCCGCAGGAGAAGTAGAAATTCAGGTGATGGCAACTGGACTGAACTTCCTAGATTTGGTGGCTACATTAGGATTAGTACCAGATGAAGTAGACGGTGTATCTCAACAGCACTTGAGAGAGATGGATAGATTTGGGGCAGAATGTGCTGGTTATGTAGTAGCAGTAGGAGAAGGAGTCAAAGGTTTAGAAATTGGGGATGAAGTAATAGCTATGGCTCAAGGTAGCTTTAGCCAATATGTGACAGTTAATGCCAGCTATGTAGTGCCGAAGCCAGAAAATATAACTTTTGCAGAAGCAGCATCAATACCAGCTAACTTCTTAACTGCTTATTATGCCTTACATCACGTTGCCAAGATTACTAAAGGCGACCGCATCCTGATTCACGCAGCAGCAGGAGGTACAGGTATGGCTGCCTTGCAAATAGCTCAAAAAGCAGGGGCAGAAGTTTTTGCTACGGCAAGTCCTCCAAAATGGGAAACTCTACGGCAAATGGGAGTCAAATATATTATGAACTCTCGGACTGTAGAGTTTGCTGACCAGGTAATGGAATTTACCAAAGGGCAAGGAGTAGATATTGTTCTGAACTCTCTAACTTCAGGAGATTTTGTTAGTAAAGGCTTGTCAGTAGTTAGTTCTCAAGGTCGGTTTGTAGAGATAGCCAAACGGGGGGTATGGACATCTAGCCAAGTAGCAGAAGTCAGACCAGATATATCTTATTCGGTAGTAGATTTAGTGCGAAAGTCTCAGGAAGATCCAGAATTAATTAATTCCATGTTCCGGGAGTTAACAGGAGATTTCTCCCAAAGCTTACTCAAACCACCACCTTTAAAAGTATTCCCCATCGAGGAAGTCACCAATGCCTTCCGTTATATGCAGCAAGCTAAACATATAGGCAAAATTGTGGTGACTCAGCCCAAACAAGAACCTGATAAACCTGTAAGTTTCCGTGATGACGCTGCATATCTAATTACAGGAGGTTTAGGAGATATGGGCTTACTTGTAGCTCGTTGGATGATTTCCAAAGGAGCCAAAAATTTAGTGTTACTGGGACGTAGGGAACCAAATGAGACGGTCAAAGAAAAACTAGCAGATTTAGAAAGTGCAGGGGCATCTGTAAAAGTAGAAAAAGCCGATGTGTCAGAATGGGAATCAATCAAAGGAGTTATTGAGAGGATTGATAACTCAAACACACCATTAGCAGGAGTCATACACTCTGCGGGTGTACTATCAGACGGGGTGCTGCAAAATCAAACTTGGTCAAACTTTGAGAAAACCATGTTCCCCAAGGTTTATGGTGGTTGGTACTTACACCAATTGACTCAAAACCAGCCATTAGACTTTTTCATACTGTTTTCTTCAGGGGCATCTTTACTAGGCTCAACTGGTCAGCCCAACCACTCGGCAGCAAATGCCTTTTTGGATGCTTTAGCTCATTATCGCCGAGGCATGAAACTACCAGGATTGAGTATTCACTGGAGTACGGTTTCTCAGATAGGGGAAGCTGCCGCCATAGGAGCAGATGTGAGGATGAAAAAACAAGGTATCGGAGCACTAAGCCCGGATCAGGTATTAGAAACTATGGAAGTGTTAATGAGTGGTAAAGGTAGTCAGGATGTAGAAGTTGGGGTAGTACCAATTGACTGGTCAGCTTGGCAAGACAGAGCAAATCAATGGAGGTTTTTAGAATATTGGCAAAAAGATGTTGCTGGAGTCATAGCAACAGAAACGAAACTTTTAGATCAGCTAAAAGAATCATCACCAGAAGAGCAAGAGAAAATATTAGTAGATTACCTCAAAGGTAAAGTAGCTAAGATTTTTGGCATGACAGGTTCCCAAACAGTAAATATAAATGAATCTCTAACTACTATGGGGCTTGACTCTTTGATGGCAGTTGAACTACGAAATCTCATCCAAAGGGCATTGGGATTTGATATACCTATGCAAACAATAATTGAAGGTATTAGCATTTCCGAAATAGTTAATTTAATATCTGAACAGCTATTGCTAGAACAAGTTAGTTATTCAGATACTTCATCAACTGAAGAAATCAACGAAGAAGATATGGAGGAAATTACTCTATGAAACTTACCCAAGTTCTATCTCAAATCTCTAGCCAAGGCATTAAATTATGGGCTGAAGGTGATGAGTTAAAAATTCGTGCCCCCAAGGGAGCTTTAACAACAGAAATCCGCGATTTATTATCCAAAAATAAATCAGAATTACTCCAGTTACTCCAGCAAAAAAGTAGTAATGTTAGTGCTACATCTGTGCCTTTAGTTCCGGTTGGTAGGGATGAAGATTTGCCAGTTACTTATCAACAAGAACGCCTCTGGACTATAGATCAGTTAATGGGAAATAAGCTGAATCTCAATGTAACTACAGCTCTAAAATTTGAAGGTTTAATAGATATTCCACTGCTACAAAAAAGCTGGAATGAAATGATTAGTCGTCATGAAACTTTGAGGACTATTTTCAGTTTTCCTGAAGGATCGTTAATTCAGGAAATTCTTCCTAGTTTAGAATCTGAGATTTCAGTAGTAGATTATCAAGGATTAAGTAATACTGAGCAAGCAAGTCTCATTGAAGAGGCTATTGAACAGGAAGCCCAACAATATTTTGATTTATCTAAAGGACCGCTAATAACTTTAAAACTCTTGAGGTGTGGTGAGAAAGAAGGAGTATTATTATTAGTATCTCACCATATTATTAGTGATGCTTTATCTCACAGTTTTTTACTTCGCGAACATATACTTTTGTACGATTCTTATCTGAGTAAAAAGGCATCTCCGTTACCAGAATTAGAACTCCAATATGGAGATTATTCTGTTTGGCAGCGGCAGTGGTTACAAGGAGAAGTATTACAAAAGGGAATAGATAATTGGAAACAAGAACTAGCAAATATTTCTACTTTATATCCTGTACCATCTGATATTTTTCAAGTATCTCCAGGCTTTCAAGCTGTTAGAAAGTACTTCCCCATACCTGCGAGTATATGGTCTTTAGTACAAAAGGTCAGTAATCAATATAATGTTACTCCTGTAGTTATTTTTCTCTCAGTGTTTTATGTATTGATATTTAAATACTCTTTAAAACAGGATATTGTAGTTGGTCTCCCAGTTTCGGGAAGGTTACACCACAAAATAGAATCTGCCATTGGTTACTTTACTGATAGTATCCTATTGCGAGGCAAAATACCTGATAGTTCTATTACATTTAAAGAATTACTGAACAACGTTAAGGAAGTAACGATAAAAGCTTATGCTAACCAACATATTCCTCTAAACTTTGTAGCAGAATTTCTGAATCAACAACAAGACTATCAACAATATAGAAATTTATTTCAGATTTTCTTCGACTATATGGACTTTGGAGGAGGAGAGCAGATTGAAACTCCTAATTTCAAGGGAGCTCCAATAAAGGAAAAATTCCCTTCAGATATAGAATTGTTCTTGGTTTTCTTAAAGTCTGAAAAGGGGATAGAAGGCTCTTTAACTTACAATCCTGAATTATTTGAAGCGGAAACAATTACAGCTTTAACAGATTCCTACTTATTGCTTCTAGAAAAAGCAATTAATGCTCCAGAGACCAAAATAAATGATTTAGAGATATCAGAAAATCTGGCAAAACGTAAGGCAGAGATTCATAGTCAATCAAGGAAAATAAATCTGATAGAAACTGGTTTAAAATCTATTCCTGAAGTTAAAGAATCTGCTGTTTTGGCTAAGAATAATCAACTGGTTGCTTATGTGGTAATTGAGGATAATTATTCTGTAGATAAAGTAAAATCTTTCCTAGAATCTCATATATATCCCGATTTTCTCCCTAGTGCTTATGTACCTGTTTCTAATCTACCAAAAACAGCATCGGGAGAAATAGATGAAGCTGCTTTAACAAGTTTAGAAGTTATTGACTCAGAATTAATTAATCGTTGGGAAGAAAAATTGCGATCGCATCCCGAAATAGAAGAAGTAGCGGTAGTCGTGCAGCGCAAACAAGCTTACCCAGTGATACCAGTTATTCAGGAAACAAAAGTAGCAGAAAACAACGGCAACGGTAAGAATAGCACAAAAGACCTACAGCCAATAGCTGACGAAAATCTGCCAGATACTGCCCCTGGTGAAGTAGACGAGATCGCAAAATCGGTAGAATTTCAAACCTGGGCAGATTTATTACCAGGTACAGATGAACCAGCAATATATAGCACCGACGATCGCCAACCTCTGACTCATTCACAACTAAAAGATTTTGTTAAGTCACCTCCAGATAACGCCAGTCTTAGCTATCTGGGTATTAAAATAACTGACCGTGTTTGTGCTGCTACTCCCAATGGGCCAGAGGCAGCAACAGCATTTTTGTCCCTAGCACAACAGTGCGTGTTTGCACCTATTAGCACATCTCTGACGGAAAAGCAAGTTCAATTTGAGTTGGAAGACTTGGGTGCAGTAGCTTTGGTATTGCAAAGAGGAGAAGCTAACAGCAATGATAATGCTAAGTTAAAAGCTTGTGCTGAAAGTTTAGGGGTTCGAGTTATTGAGCTAATACCTGATACTTCAGTGTGTGGGTTGTTTACCCTGGAAGAAGTTACTACGAATAAGGAAAATCATCAACCAATCACAACAGATGATAATAAACCTACTCGTGACCATGTAGCTTTAGTCCTCCATACTAGCGGTACAACAAGAAAACCAAAAACCGTTCCTCTGACTCACGGAAACTTGACTTCAGGTTCCCTGACTATTAGTCGGACTATACAAGTGACTCCAGAGGACACCTGTATTAATATCATGCCGCTATTTCATATCCATGGTCTTTCTGTGAATATTCTCGCCTCGGTGTTAGCTGGTGCTAGCGTACTTTGCACGCCTGGGTTATATGCGACAGAAAACGGAATGGGTGATTTCTTTGAGTGGTTGAAACCTGATGAGGGAAGCGATAGAAAGAAAGTCACTTGGTATTCTGCTGTACCAACAATGCACCAAGCAATTTTGGAATATGCAGAACAAGCGATCGCTGAAACAGGTAAAGCTCCTAACCATTCCCTCCGCTTAATTCGTAACTGTTCGGCAGCACTGCTACCAGCTATTGCTGACCGGATGGCAACAGCATTTAACTGTGAAGTCTTGCCTACCTACGCTATGACTGAATCTATGCCTATTTGTAGTCCAGAAGTAGGAAAGGGGCTACTCAAGCGTGGTTCTGTTGGTCGTGCTGCTGGGCCTAAATTAATTATTGGAGATGTCAAAGCAGATGACCAAGGGAAACAGGTATTAAATGTGCTACAACCTTATGCTGAGGGAGAGGTGATGGTCAGAGGTGCTTGCGTCACTGCCGGGTATGAGTTACGGGAATGGATGGATTATAATCCCAATGAGGAAGCTTTTGTTGAGGGGTGGTTAAGAACTGGGGATAAAGGTTATAAAGATAAAGATGGTTATGTTTATCTGGTGGGTCGGTTCAAAGAAATTATTAACCGAGCAGGGGAAAAAATTAGCCCGATGGCAGTAGAAGATGTATTGCAGCGCCATCCAGCAGTAGGTCAGGTAGTTGTATTTGCAGCCCCCCACGAACTTTTAGGAGAAGTAGTGGGAGCAGCAATAGTACCAGTTCCAAATCAGTCGCGACCAACTCTGGCAGCATTACGTCAGTTTGCCATGAAAGAAAAAGAACTGGAAACCCAGTGGTTGCCAGAATGTTTAGTTTGGATGAATGCTATTCCTAAAGGTCTGACAGGGAAACCAGCGCGCATTGGTTTAGCCAAGCGATTAGAAATGCCTACTCTGACAACTGAAGTTACAGCATCACCCCGGACTTTTGTGGCAACAGAAGGAGCAGATGGTAAGTATATTTTAGAAACATTAGAGCATCAAATTGAGAATGGCAAAGGAGGTTGTCAGAGTTTACAACAGTTAACTGTTTATTTTACTTCTAAGACAACAGAATTTTCTCTCAGTCAGTTGCAAGAGTTGGAAGTGCGCGATCGCTTTGGAACTCTCAGTCAAATCATGCCTTATGCTTTTGTCCAGTTAGAGACACTACCATTAACATCTGATGGAAAAATAGACCGGAAACGGTTAAAAAATCCTGAGAAAAATGGTAGTTCTCAAACTGTACAGCAAGGAAATGAAACTGAGCAAAAAATTGCTGCTATTTGGAAGGAGGTACTGCAAATAGAAGAGGTCGGAATTTATGACAACTTCTTTGAATTAGGAGGTAAGTCCGTACTACTGATACAGGTATATGGAAAGCTGCAAGAAAAATTTGATATGAGTAATTTGAAGGTTGTTGACTTGCTAGCTAACCCAACTGTTCATTCATTAAGCGAGTTTATTATCAATGGTGGTGCAGCAGAATCAAATAAACAGAGCAAAGTTAATTATGAGAAGCGTGTAAGTAAACGTCTTTCTAAGAAAAGTGAAAGGGGCAATATTCGGAAAAAACTCCGTTCTCAAAAATAAATTCAAAAGTCAAAATTCAAAAGTCAAAAGTTAGGAAAGTAGTAGGGTGTGTTAGGCGCTTGCGCCGTAACGCACCATTAAGTACAGACCAAAAGTGGTACACCAAGAATGGTGTGTTACGACTGCCGTATAACGTACCCTACTCGACGACCAAAAGTACACCAAGAATGGTGCGTTACGACTGCCGTCTAACGCACCCTACTGGACTAAAAGTTAAAACTTAAGACATAACTATAATAATAGAAATTATGAATCAACCAGAAGAACAAGAATATAATGATAATGAAATTGCTATCAT
>NZ_CEZPJD010000128.1:0-2104 GCF_983059655.1 Okeania sp. | reverse complement strand
AAATTATGAATCAACCAGAAGAACAAGAATATAATGATAATGAAATTGCTATCATAGGAATGTCTGGACGTTTTCCAGGGGCAAGAAACCTGGAAGAGTTTTGGGATAATCTCAAAAATGGTGTTGAGTCTATCTCTCTGTTATCGGATAAACAGTTGATAAAATCTGGCGTTGCGACCGAAACACTGAATAATCCCAATTATGTCAAAGTCAGCTCTACAGTTTCAGACATCGATATGTTTGATGCTAACTTCTTTAACTACAGTCCTAGAGAAGCAGAAGAAATAGATCCGCAACAACGAATTTTTTTAGAGTGCGCCTGGGAAGCAATAGAAAGTAGTGGTTATAACCCAGAAAACTATGAGGGTTCGATCGGAGTTTATGCTGGTAGTGGAATGCCTGCCTACTTAATGTATAACCTTGGTGACCAAGATTTTATTCTATTAGATGGTCGCTCCTTTGCCCAAATGGTCTCTAATGACAAAGATTATTTGGCAACACGCACAGCATACAAACTGAATCTTACCGGACCAGCGATAAGTATTCAAACAGCTTGCTCCACTTCATTAGTTGCCGTACATTTAGCTTGTCAAAGTTTGCTCAATGGAGAGTGTGACATGGCTTTGGCCGGTGGTGTTTCAATCCAAATTCCTCAAAATGTGGGATATTTACATCAGGAAGGATTGATCGGTTCTCATGATGGTCATTGCCGAGCCTTTGATGCCAAAAGTTCGGGGACAGTTTTTGGTAATGGTGCAGGAGCTGTGTTACTTAAACCACTGCAAGATGCTGTAGCAGATGGAGATTGTATTCATGCTGTCATTAAGGGTTCGGCGATTAATAATGATGGTTCTTTGAAACTGGGTTATACTGCTCCCAGTGTGGATGGGCAAGCAGCAGTGATTTCAGAAGCTCAAGCTGTCGCTAGTGTATCTCCAGAAACAATTACATACATAGAAGCTCATGGCACGGGTACGGAATTGGGAGACCCCATTGAAATTGAAGCTTTAACAAGAGCCTTTTCAGAGCATACTGATGACAAACAATTTTGCGCCATTGGTTCCCTAAAAACAAATGTGGGGCACATGAATACGGCTGCAGGGATAGGAGCATTAATTAAAACTGTTTTGTCTCTAAAAAATAATTTAATACCTCCTAGTCTACATTACGAGCAACCTAATCCCCAAATTAATTTTACTGATAGTCCGTTTTATGTCAACAACGCTCTGTCTGAATGGAAGCGCAACGGTACTCCTCTACGCGCGGGAGTTAGTTCTTTTGGTATAGGTGGAACTAACTCTCACATTGTATTGGAAGAAGCTCCTAGTCAGGTTAAAGAAGAAGATGATTTACAACGTCCTGTTCATTTATTAACTTTGTCAGCTAAGACTCCCACAGCTTTAGCAGATTTAGTAGATAGTTATCATAATTATCTAGAAAGTAATCCAGATTTGGATTTAGGAGATGTTTGTTACACTGCTAATACAGGCAGAATTCATTTGAACCACAGATTAGCAGTTGTTGCTGAGAACAAAACTGAATTAGTAGAAAAACTGCAACAGTTAAAATTAGAAGAAGGGGCCTTGCATGAAACTTCCGTAGCTGGTATCTCTTCTGGGAAACTGTTAATTAATGCTGCTGCTCCTAAAGTTGCCTTCCTATTCACAGGTCAAGGTTCCCAGTATGTCAATATGGGTAAGGAGTTATACGAACAAGCACCAGTATTTCGAGCAGCACTTGATGAATGTGAGGAAATATTGGGGCAACTGGGTGTCAAGTCCATACTAGAAATTATTTATCCTGATACAGAGACATCACCTCTAGACCAAACAGCTTATACTCAACCTGCTATATTTGCTATAGAGTACGCCCTAGCTAAGTTATGGGAATCTTGGGGTATTAAACCAGATGTAGTCATGGGTCACAGTATTGGTGAATATGTGGCAGCAACAGTAGCAGGAATTTTTAGTTTAGAAGATGGTTTGAAAATGATTTCTGCTAGGGGTAGGTTGATGCAACAGTTACCCCCAGGAGGAGAAATGGTTGCTGTGATGGCATCAGAAGCAAAAGTGAAAAAGCTTCTCAAACCCTATGCAGAAAAAGT
>NZ_CEZPJD010000127.1:0-13987 GCF_983059655.1 Okeania sp. | reverse complement strand
TATCTATCAATATATCTTCTATAAAATGACTATGAAAAAACTGGGTATGCTCAAAAATTCCAAAGAACTATGGAAAATTATTTTGATTAACATAATTTTGCTATTTATCTTTTTGGAATTAGGTTCTTTGGCTTGGTATTTTATCAGGTATAAACAATTTTTCTACACGAGAGAAAAGGTAGCAGAAACAAATCAAGAGGAAGAACAAGAAAATCAAGCAGGAAATGAAAATAATAATGCTAATGTCAATGCCAATGTGATGGGAATAAATTTAGCAGGAATTAGGTTAGAAGATTCTGTAATAGAAAGACTACACCCTTACTTTGGCTATGTTCAAAAACCAGGACCAGATTTTCGAGAAGGATTTAAATACAATACTGCTGGTTTTATTTCTCCTTATGATTATCCTTATCAAAAAAAGAGTGACAATCAATATATAATCGGAGTTTTTGGTGGTTCAGTTGCCTCTAATTATTCAATATATGAAATTCAGAATCAAATTTTGGTCAATAAATTAAAGCAAGTTCCAGAGCTTAAGGATAAGGAATTTGTGATTTTGTCTTTTGCCACAGGGGGCTATAAACAACCGCAACAATTAATATTATTAAACTACTTTCTCTCGATTGGTCAAAAATTTGATATGCTCATCAATATAGATGGGTTTAATGAGGTAGTTTTGGCAAAAGCAAACAATAAAAATAATATTGATGTTATGATGCCAAGTACCAATCATGTTGTGCCGTTAACTAACATCGCAAATAATAGTCTCTCGACAAAATCTATTAGAGCAATGTTAAAAATTAACGACAGTAAAGATAAATTGAAAGATGCTTTAGAAACTTTAGATAAATGTCAAGTAGCTTACTGTTATGCCTTAACATCAATTTATGTACAAAATCTAGCAACTACCTATCGCAAAAATGTCAAAATATTTGATAAAGAAAGGAAGAAAGCAGCTCAACAAGCTGCGGGAGAAACTGAAGCTAGTATTGTTTATTTTTATGCACAATCTCCTCAACTAGAAAAATCAGAATTATATGAAACTATGGCAGAACATTGGAAAAAAGCCTCGATAATGATGAAGCAAATTGCTGCTAATAATAATATTTTATATTTTCATGTTCTACAGCCAAATCAATATTATCCTACGAATAGAATTTACAGCGAAGCAGAAAAGAAAATTGCTTTTGACTCTGATACTCCTTTTAAAGAAGCAACTGAATTGGGGTATCCAGTGCTTTTGAGTAAGATAGATGATTTAAATAAGAATGGCGTGAATATTTTCAATGGTGTGAATATTTTAGATAATGCTAAAGAGATAGTTTATATTGATAGTTGCTGCCATTACACAAAAGCTGGAGAAAATATTTTGTCTGAATATATAGCTAATTCAATCTTTAATAAACTTGCTCCAAATCTAAATCAATCGACAGATAGTAAAAATAAATTAAATAATAGATAAATGTAGCAATCCTAATCCTATTTCGGTTGTAATATTTTGATGGCACTTAGGAGTCAACCCACCCCTAACCCCTCCCAGGAGGGGAAGTTAGAAGGACCGAGTTAGAATTTACTCATTTTTTCAGAGGTAATTATTGATTATTGATTATTAATTATTAATTATTAATTATTAATTGTTAATTGTTGCCATATCTACTGAAAAAAATCTTCAGAAAGATACTTATCTATTACTTCAGCAGCTAATCTATTACCAGCAATATTCCAATGAATATCGTTAGGTTTGTAAAGAGGAGTTTGAGTACCCGCAGCTACAAATTCTTCAACAATGTCAAGATAATATATATTATTTTTGACAAGTGCTTGAGATAATAATTTGTTAGGCTGCCGAAAATCAAATTTATTTGGAGTAAAGTTGTAACTAGCAACTACTTTATCTCTTAATTCTTCGATCACTTGTACTTCATCAGGCATTAGGACTACCACTAAAGTAATATTTCTGCTGTCGCAGATTTCTTTGATTTTTAATAAGTCGCCCAAAGCATCATTAAAATGTTCTTGAAATTCAGTTTCTTCAGGATTTTTGATAAAAATATAACTCCTCTTTTTTGCCTCTTCCAGATGAAAGTCATCCGGTGAAGTAGGTAAATCTTCTCGATACTCAATATTATGATGATAAAGATTACCTTCAAACTTACTATTCACCTTAATTAGAAAATCAAAAAATGAGAAAACATAAGAATCTTGAACTTTAAGTAATCTTCGGTCTTGTTGTGAATTATAGTTATCAGAAAAGTCATTTCCGACGTAAAAAGATAACAACACCATATCAGGATTTAATTCTAATCCTTCATTCACTAATAGGGATAAATAATCTTTCGGTCCAATAGCAATTATGCCCATATTTATTAATTCTATTGGTTGCTGACTATCTTGATTAAGCTTTGACTCCAATAGAGTTAAAAAATTATGTTTGTAGGGAATACCTCCATAAGCGAAAGAATCACCTATACCCAGAATTCTATATGTACCTTCTGCTTTTTGTTTGCTAAATTCTACATCTTTAAATCCCCGGGAATTTAATTGGAAGTCATAATCTGTAGATAATGGTTTCCCACGCCAACGATTATAAGATGAGGGGTCATAAAACATAAAAGATGGATTAATTTTGTGATAAATTCTGAATGTGACTTCTGTTAAGCCAAAAGTTATTAAAGATATAATTGCTGTTTGACGGAGGATAGAAAAAATTTTTTTCATTATTAAATTTTCAAGGATGAAAGTTTTGAATGGATTAAGTACAGTTAATCTAGATTAGCGATCATTAGCGATCGCTAAGATGTTAATATAACACCAGTTAAAAAAAATACCTATAAATTAACTCTTTCTAGATAGATAAGCGCGATATGGGCGGTTTGAATTTGGCAATCTGGAAAATTAAATTTGAGTATAATTATTCCCATTCCCCATTCACTATTCTCTATCCCTTTTTTTGATAAATATGGAATGTTTTGACTGGATTAAGTACAACTAATCTAGATTAGCGATCGCTAAAATGTTAATATAACGCCAGTTTAAAAATATATCTCTCAATTAACTTTTTCTATCTATATAGATAAGCGCTATAGGGGAGGTTTAGACTTGGTAAGGAACGAAAATTAAATTTGAGTATAATTTTTCTCCATTCCTTATTCCTTATTCCCTGTTATCGAATAATTAAGGTTTAAAGCCTCTTCTTTAAAAGAGAAACAAGCGGTCGTTAGCGCAGCTCCCCAAAGGGTGAGATACTGAGGAAACATAGCCATATCCAATTGACCAAGAGAGAAAAAATTTTCCTTTTATTCAATCCTCTCTCTAAAAGGAAGAGGTAATTATCAATTATCAATTATCAATTATTGAACTGTTCCCTTTTTTTATAAATATGCAACGTATTCATTCTAAATTAGTTTTAGGAATCAATTTATGTTTAGCGATAATTCCAGCTATAGTTCTAGGAATTCTTATTCTTAAATATAGTTTGAATGTACCGATTCAAGACCAATGGCAAATTGCTACTGTCTTTGAAAAAGTTAATATGGGAACTTTGTCTTTCAACGATTTAATGGCACAGCATAATGAAAGTAGAAAATTTTTCCCCAGACTAATTTTTATCTCCTTAGCATTTCTGACAAAATGGAATATTAGATATGAAATGTTAGTCATATTTTTACTTGCCTGTATAGTTGCTATAAATATTTATCTTTTAAATAGATTAACAATTAATGCTTCCCCAATCAAAAGTTTAACTATAGCATTAGTATCTAATATTTTTATTTTTTCTGCCGTGCAATATGAAAACTGGTTATGGGGTATTCAAATAGTTGTTTTTATTCCCATCGCTTGTATTACTACCTCTATATTAATTGCTTATTCTCAACTGAATAATAAAGCAAAATTTTTAATTTGTATGTTATTGGCAACCATCAGCACTTTTTCTTATGCTAATGGTTTATTAGCCTGGGTAATTGTTTTACCAGTTTTAGCTTTAGCCAAACTAAAATCTTGGTCAGATATACTAAAAAATATCAATTTATATATCCTCTGGATAATTGGATTTATAGCAAATCTAGTCTTATATTTTTACGATTATCAAAAGCCATTATCTCATCCTAATCCAGTAGAATCTATTCAATATCCACATCAAATATTTCAATATTTTCTAGCATTTATAGGTACTGCTCTTGGTATAGGTAGCAGTATACAACCTCTCAATAATTCAATTATTCTTGGCTCAATAACTATTACTCTATTTATTTGTTTATGTTCTTATGTACTATGGCAGATTAAAGACTATCAAATTCGGTCTCAAAGCATTGGTTGGATTATGCTTGGTTCATATACAGTTATTAGTGCCTTAGTTACATCCGTTGGTAGAGTTTCATTTGGTATAGAACAAGCACTTTCTTCAAGATATACAACCTTTTCCACTTATCTAATTATCTCCATAATTCATTTAATGATAATTGTGGGAGAAGATTGCGCCAAAAAAGAATATTGGTTAATTAATAGAAGCTTATTCTCAAAAATAATCTGCTGGTTTCTCGGCATAATAACTGTTTTGCAAATACACAATTTCACCTACAGTATAGAAAAGATGAAATCATGGCGACAGAATTATTTGAAATATAAAGGATGTTTATTACTCATTAATTTTACTCACGATAACTGTCAAAACTTGATTGATTCTTACTACTTTGAATCTTACAAAAGGCAGGCACGTTACTTAACAGGAATGGGTTTTTTACACCCAGATTTAATTAAAACTAATCGCATTCAAGACCTTGTAGATACTAATAATGAGAGAGAAGTAGAAGGTATTTTTGAGAAGTTAGAATTTATTGGTGCTAATAATTTACTAGCAACTGGTTGGGCAATATTTACTGATACGGGCTTACCTGTAGATACCATTGTTTTAAGTTATGATAATTCTCAAGGTGAATCTATTGTTTCTGCTGTGTCAGATATGACAATGCCAAGACCTTATCTGGTGAAAGAATTTAATAGTCAAAAATACTTTAAGTCAGGATGGCAAAAGGTATTATCTACCCATAAGTTTCCACAAGGAAATATTAATGTTAAAGCTTGGGCATTAGATACAGATACTGCTAAATTTTATCAAATTCCTGGTGTTCATATAGTTAATAAGAATGGTCAAAATCTTAGTGTTGTGTCAATAAATAGGGAATAGGGAAAAAGGAAGAAGGAAGAGGGAAGAGGGAAGGAGGAAGAGGGAAGAGGAAAAAATTTATAGATCTAAAATCAGTTGTAAATAGAATGACAAAAAAATTAGGTGAATGGCTTTCCTGTTACAGGAGGTGCTGATATTAGACCAAAAAAACTGGATTTCAGGAGTTTATATTCTCCCGGTTGGTTGGAAAACAAATTTAATTGCCATTAACCAATTACCAGTAATTCTAGAAACATTGTGGTTAATAATTTTAGGCAGGGGAAAAACTCAAGAATTAGCCATATTAGAATTGGTTGATTTATCGTCAGAAAACCCTTTGAAAAATCTGGCACTAGAACAGGTTTCAATTTGGAGAACTAATTTAGAAATCAAACAAGATTTAACTAATGAGGAGAGAGAATTAATTATGAATTTATCACCAGCTTATCTAAAATGGCGTGAAGATGTAAGGCAAGAAGGACGAATAGAAGGGTTACTAGAAGGCCGTCAGGAAGGACAACAAGAATAACGAAAGATTGTACTGGAAAGCTTGCTAAAAATTCGATTTGCTGAACTCGACCAAGAGTTATTAGAAGTTGTGGAAACTTTATTAAACTTGTCTGCTGATGAATATGCTCAAATACTAATTCAATTGCTGAATTTATCGCGGTAAGAACTCTTAAAGTTAATCAAAAATGAATCGTCAAAAGATAAAAATTAAACGAGTATAGCAGAAGACAAAGCAAAGAGATTAAGAAGAAGGAAAGTCTTACATTTTTTAAGCTTGAATACTTTAATATCTACATTTTTTTTCTTTAACAATATGCTTAATAGTTGTTATTAAACCTTACTATACTGACTATTTTCGTCTTTATATTATAGCGGTTTTCACAAATGTAGACTACAAAGCTTCAGCATAAGTGCCTTTAAGCCAAAATCTCTCTATTCTATATTAATGAAAACTGCTATAAATGCAATTTTATGGATAAATGGTATCAGCTTTTTATCTGTGTTAAACTTTCCTTGGACTGCTATATTAGTTCTGTTTAAAGTTGATAACTTAGACAACACAATTTTTTTCCTCCTTCTTTCTACCATAGCAATCTTGCTTATTCAAAAAATTTATCTATGTCTTTAACTAAATAATCAAATAAAATATCCGCAGCTAATAAATTTCCAGAACTATTCCAATGGGGTTCCCTCAGTAAATATAAAGGACGTATTTTTTGCTCTATTCTAAATTTATCTAACATATTGATATATGGAATACCATTAGCCTCTAAATACTTGATTAAAATCTCTTGCTGACAAGTCGTATTATAAGACTCTCGCTTCAAATCATCATATTCTGCAAAAATATCATTCAATAATTCATCATTAACTTGATATTCATCGGGATAAATTGCCACCATAAACTTAATATTTCTAGACTCTAATAAAGCTTGCATTTCTGAAATACTCTGAAAAATATAGTTAATATTATCGTCTCGCTTACCCTCAAGTAAATCTTTAATCTTACAAAACTTGAGCCGACTTTTTTCTACCCGCAGAAAAGCTTTTTCAGATAAAATTCCTGGTGATTTTTCCCGTTCAATAATTGGAGCCGATGCTAAATTTAAACTAGCGACTAGAGAACTACTAGATAACTGAGCAGAATCTTGTTTAGCCCTTTGTAATTCCTGGTACACTTGATATTTTTGCTGTAAAAACATCAAAAATCTAGACCTACCAATAATCGGATAACCAAAAATAATTAATTCATCTTCCTTATCTATATCTATATATACACCATTGACAATAATTCGTTTTCTTTCTGGGTCAGCATCCCGAAAATCATTACCAACAAAAAAACCTAATACTACTAAATCCGGATTATATTGCAACCCGTACTTTTTCAACATAGCTAACTGTTCCCCAGTATGAGTTCCTGGATAACCTACATTAATCACATCAACTTGCTGTTTGCCATAATAATTATCAAATTTGTTCTCTAACAAAGCCGTATAATTTCCTTCCTTTCCACCAGCCCAATTAAACGAATCACTAACCACTAACAAGCGAAATTTATTCTGGTCTTTTTGTAAAGGATAATCTCTATCATTAAAACCAAATTGATTGTTTCCATTAATATAAGGTCGTACTCTAAATCCTAAATCTGAATCATACTGATAGAGACCTTTAAATAGATAAGGTTCCAAAACAATCATCACAATTTCTACCAAAAATAGAGGTATAACTATCCAGGTAAATGTTAATAATAAAAATGTCTTGGAATTTTTCCAGTGAATCAATTTCAGGTACTTTGATAACATAATAGGAAAGAAAGAAGGAAGAAAAGGATTTTTCCGACAAAAACACTATATATATGATAGTGCTATAGTTTTTATCTACTACATATAGTGCCTTTGCCTAATTATTGTCAAACAAACAGGATGTATTTCAGCTCCAATTCAAACAGAACTTAAGGAATTTTCCGACAAAAACGCTATATGTGCCATAGTGCTATAGTTTTTATCTACTATATACAGTACCTTTGCCTAATTATTCTCAAAGAAAGAGGATGTATTTCAGTTTCTTTCCTACTGACATTTTTGTGCGCTCCTCTACTCCCCATTGTCTCGTAGCAACATATATCTGAATAGAGTAAGATAATAAATTGGTGACATCCTCCCGACGCTGAATCAAAGATTACAGCGCGGGCTTCCAAACCTCACGATTTGGCATTCCTAGTTTTTCTCTTTCGAGATTTTGCCTCTGACCTAGATGGAGATTTCTCTTCCACCCCCGGCAGACCGACTGCATAGGCGTTTTCTATTCCGCAGAGTCCCTGCGTACCGATCAGTTCTAAACCACGCAACCTGATTACTTCTGATGCTGCATGATCTCGATCCGTTTCGTATCCACATTCACCACATCTATGAACTCGTTCAGAAAGCTCTTTCTTGCCCGTGTGCGTGTTGCACTTGGGACAAGTTTGAGAGGTTCCATCAGGGTTGACTCTCAGGAAGTAGACTTGATGTTTTTTGGCCACCCATTCGAGCAAGTTGAGAAACTGACCGAAAGCGGCATCAAGGCTATGTTTCCTCAACATCCCTCTCGACATTGCTTTCAAGTTCAAGTCCTCAACAAAAACCATGCCAATACCTTCTTTGGTACACAGATGGTTAGCCAGTTTGAACTGCCAGTCTTTGCGAACATTGACAATGTGGTTGTGGAATTTGGCCACCTTAATTCGAGCTTTTTCGCGGTTGGCGGACCCCTTTTTCGTTCTGGCATACTTGCGTTGCAGCAATTCAAGCTCGCGGTACAAGGATGTCAGGAATCTCGGTCTAGGGATAAACTCTCTATGGGAGGTTGTCAAAAACTTTTCCAGTCCCAAATCAATACCCAAAGCATCCCCATGTGGTCGAGCGTTGGGTATCGACACCTCGGACTCTATTGTAATTATCACTTCCCACCTATCCGCTTTCTGACATACCCGTGCTTGCTTGACCACAAATCCATCTGGAATCGGTCGGTGCAAATTAATGGGCACTTTTCCTACCTTGGGGAGAGCAATCTGCCACCCAGTAATCGGATTGGTTTTGAACTGAGGAAACAGCATGGACTTCATCTGTCCAAACTTCTTGAAGCGAGGAAAACCAAACCCTCTGTTTTGAAAATAATTCCAAGCATCATGCAATCTACGAATCGTAGTTTGCAAAACTTGAGAAGGGGCTTGTCCCAACAAAGGGAACTCTTTCTTCGCCTTGGGAAGTGCGTTTTGTTGAGCGTAGTAGGTGGGAAATGGTTTGTCTGCTGGGATGATATATTCTCGTTCCAACGAACAATAATCCAAACTACACTTGCGCGAATTTACCCAGTCTTTTATTTCTCGCAAAGCGTAATTATACACCTTGCGAGATATTTCCAACCAATGCAACATTGTCTGTTCTTGGATGGCATCAGGATAAATTCGATAGCGGTAGTTCATGATGAGAGTCATATCAGGGATTTTAACACAAAATCCTTGGTCTATAAACCTATACTTGTTGATGATTTTACGCCTGTTTGACTGGATCAAATCATCTTGGGGGATGTCCATATATCCCGGCGCTCAATCAGAAGATTAGAGCGCGGGACTTATTGCCTCCCCCACCATTAGTTAAATTTTGCCATCCTGACTCCTGACTTCAACCTCGCTGACTCTTGACTTCCGGCTTAGAAAATCAAATTAAAAATCTTATGACTAAAAAAAAGAAGGTCAATAGTCTCCCCTTTCAAGGGGGTGAAAAGCGGTCGTTGCGTAGCTTCCCGAAGGGTGGGATTGCGTTAGTGGAGCGGAGCGGCTATGTCAACAGCGGGTTTTTTCGCCATATCCAATCGACCAAGAGAAAGTAAACTTCAGTATTTCAAGCCTTTGACTTTAGTCGGAGGTACTGATAACTGATAACTGATAACTGATAACTGAAATGACACTATCTTCTATTATTAAACAGCTCGGGCGATCGCCCTTAACAACCGAACTCCTAAACAAACTCCAACAACACCAATGCCTACAACTCAACGGCGCTCCCCGTTTACCCAAAGGCTTAGTTGCATCTACCCTGGCCCAACAACAACAGCAAAATTTGTTCATTGTCACTGCCACTTTAGAAGAAGCAGGACGGTGGGCAGCACAATTAGAAGCAATAGGATGGCCAACAGTTCACTTTTATCCCACCTCAGAAGCATCGCCTTATGAAACCTCTCATTCCGAAGAAATGATTTGGGGACAAATGCAGGTATTGGCAGATTTTTTGAGTGATAATGCTCCAGAAAATGCAATTGGTAACGACAACAACAGCAATAAAGCAAAAATGGCCGTAGTGGCAACAGAGCGATCGCTCCAACCCCACCTACCCACAATCAAACAATTTCAACCCTATTGTCTTACTATCAACCCAGGTATTACTAGCAATTCTAAAACCTTCGATGAAAAACTAGCCAAGATGGGATATGAAAGAGTACCTCTAGTAGAAACCGAAGGTCAGTGGAGTCGCCGGGGCGATATTATAGATATATTTCCTGTCGCCTCAGAATTACCAGTTCGCCTAGAATGGTTTGGCGACGAACTCGAAAAAATTCGGGAATTTGATCCCTCGACTCAACGCTCCCTTGACAAAATTGCCAAAATAGCAGTTACTCCCACAAATTTTAGTCAGTGGGGATGGGGAAACTTAGAGTCAATAACCAACTCAAAATTTGTATCCCTTTTAGACTATTTGCCAGAAAATACCCTGGTAGCCATAGACGAAGTTGACCAATGTGCTGCTCATGGCGATCGCTGGTTTGAACTGGTAGAAGAAAACTGGCAACAACTCAACGCTGACCAAACATCCCAAACATTACCAAAAATTCATCGTACTTTTGCCGACTCCCTCGCAGAAGTAGAATTATTTCCCAGACTATATTTATCCGAACTCGTCAAAGAAAGCAATAGTAGTATTACCGCCTCAGTCGAATACACCCTCAACCTCGCCAGTCGTCCCTTACCAGTCATGCCACACCAATATGCAAAACTGGCAGAAAACCTGCGCCAAGAAAGGGAACGAAAATTTTCCGTATTCCTCATTTCCGCTCAACCATCGCGGTCAGTTTCTCTACTCCAGGAACACGATTGCCCTGCCCAGTTTATCCCTAACCCCAGGGACTACCCCGCCATTGATAGACTGCAAACCCAACATACCCCTGTTGCTCTCAAGTATAGTGGTTTAGCAGAATTAGAAGGATTTGTTTTGCCCACATTCCGGTTAGTTTTGATTAGCGACCGAGAATTTTATGGACAGCACGCCCTTGCCACTCCTACCTATATTCGCAAACGTCGTCAAGCCGCTTCCAAACAAGTAGACCCCAACAAACTACGTCCCGGAGATTATGTAGTCCACCGCCAACATGGTATCGGCAAGTTTATCAAATTAGAAAGTCTGACTCTGAATAATGAAACCCGCGACTATCTGGCAATTCAATATGCAGACGGTTTACTCAGAGTTGCCGCAGACCAACTTAGTTCCCTATCGCGACTCAGAAGTACGGATAAGAAAAAACCGCAGCTCAATAAACTTACGGGTAAAACTTGGGAAAGCACCAAAAATAAAGTCCGCAAGTCAATCAAAAAATTAGCCGTTGACCTGCTGAAACTTTATGCTCAACGCGCTCAACAAACAGGATATAGTTTTCCTGCTGACTCCCCGTGGCAAGAAGAAATGGAAGATTCATTTCCCTATCAACCCACCCCCGACCAGTTGAAAGCAACCCAAGATGTGAAACGGGATATGGAAAACGAGCGAGCAATGGATCGCCTTGTTTGTGGTGATGTGGGTTTTGGTAAAACAGAAGTTGCTATTCGAGCAATTTTTAAAGCAGTCACTGCTAACAAACAAGTAGCATTTCTCGCCCCGACTACAGTTTTAACTCAGCAACATTATCATACTCTCAAGGAACGTTTTGCTCCTTATCCCATAGAAATAGGTTTACTCAACCGCTTCCGTACTACTAATGAAAAGAAAGAAATTCAGCGGAGGTTGGCGACTGGGGAGTTAGATATTATTGTTGGTACCCATTCTATTTTAAGCAAAACCGTAAAATTTCGGGAATTGGGGTTGTTGGTGGTGGATGAGGAACAACGGTTTGGTGTTAACCAGAAGGAAAAAATTAAGGCGCTCAAAGCTCAGGTAGATGTGCTGACATTGACTGCAACACCAATTCCCCGGACTTTATATATGGCGCTTTCAGGTATTCGCGAAATGAGTTTAATTGCGACTCCACCCCCATTGCGTCGTCCGATCAAAACTCATCTTGCACCCTACGATCTGGAAACTGCTCGCACTGCAATTCGCCAAGAGTTGAATAGAGGAGGACAGGTATTTTATGTTGTGCCGCGCATTGAAGGTATTGAAGAGTTGGCGGGAAAGTTACGAGAAATGATTCCCGGAGCTAGAATTAATATCGGTCATGGTCAGATGGATGCTAACGAATTGGAGTCAATAATGCTGACGTTTAGTGCTGGCGAAGCTGATATTTTGGTTTGTACCACAATTATTGAGTCTGGTTTGGATATTCCTCGGGTTAACACTATATTAATAGAGGATGCTCAAAAATTTGGTTTGTCACAGTTGTATCAGTTGCGTGGAAGGGTTGGGCGTGCGGGAGTGCAAGCTCATGCGTGGTTGTTTTATCCAACTACTGCTTCCGGTGGGATAGCGCTGACAGATGATGCTCAAAAACGGTTGCGAGCAATTCAGGAATTTACCCAGTTGGGGTCTGGATATCAGTTAGCAATGAGAGATTTGGAGATTCGGGGTGCTGGGGATATTTTGGGTGCAGAGCAGTCTGGTCAGGTTAATACTATTGGGTTCGATCTGTATACGGAAATGTTGCAAGAAGCAATTAGCGAGGTTAAAGGTCAAGAAATTCCCCAGGTGGATGATACGCAAATTGACTTGAGTTTGACTGCTTTCATTCCCGCAGACTATATTCTAGACTTAGACCAAAAAATGAGTGCATATCGGTTAGTTGCTGCTGCTAATAGTCGGGAAGAATTGACTCAAATAGAAATTGACTGGAGCGATCGCTACGGTACTATTCCGAAAGCTGCTTTACAGTTATTAAGGATGATGGAATTAAAACAAATTACCAAAAAAATCGGCTTTTCTCGCATTAAAGTAGAAGGGAAACAACATGTTGTTTTAGAAACACCAATGGAGGAACCTGCATGGAATTTATTAAAGGAGAAATTACCAGGTCATTTAAAGTCTCGTTTTGTATTTAGTAAGGGTAAAGTAACAGTTCGTGGTTTAGGTGTTTTAAGTGCTGATAAGCAGTTAGAAAGTTTAATAGATTGGTTGGGTAAAATGGAAGGTATTTTGCCAGACTCTTGAGTAAAAAAGTGGATAATATCATGTCCGGTAGCATCGGTATTGTAAAGGTAAGGAAAAAGGAAGAATGAACAGAATAAAAAAGGCTTTAGTTATCTATAACATAAGACTTAAAAGTCAGAAAAAACTTAAATTTTCTGTAGATATTCACCCTTGAGTTTACACAAACTATACCAGCGGATATGATATCAAATCCGGTTAAATAACCTCATAATCAATAGAAATCTCCAGTAGGGAGTAGGGAGTAGGGAGTAGGGAGTAGGGGGAAATAATTGATAATTTATGTAGGATAATTGATTTTATTTTTTATTATTGGAGATGTCTAATAGCTTAAAATCCTAATTATGACGTTATTGGATCTATGTGCAATTAGGCGGATTTGATATGATATAATACCAATTTGAAAAAAGAATGCTATGAAAAGTGCCCCTCAATCATATATGCTTAAAAATAGTGCTTTCCATTCATTTTAGATAGTTATTCCTATTGTTTTTACCTTTTTTTTAAAATTTCATCCTTCATCCTTCATCCTTCATCCTTCTTCCTTCTTTCTTATATCAATTTAATAAAATATTGTTACAGTGAGGAAACAGGGAACAGGGAACAGGGAACAGGGAACAGGGAACAGGGAACAGAGAAAGAAAAACATAATAAAAAATAGGAAGGAAAAAAGGTGGAAATTTTATAATTTATGGAATTTATAATTTTTTCTTTTAGGAATAAATCACAAATTAAGATGTAACTGCCTTTTTTGAATTTGGTATTACTTCTACTATTTGTAACAAACACTTATCACGCTTGGTATAATTTAGAAAGTTGAAAGATAAGTAATACCAAGCGTGAAAAAAGAATGCTACAAAAAGATAGACCTCGATCGGATATGCTTAAAAATAGCTGCTCCAGTTCATTTGAGATAGCTATATCTATC
>NZ_CEZPJD010000126.1:0-13993 GCF_983059655.1 Okeania sp. | reverse complement strand
CAGATTTCTAAGCTTGGTCATTTCAGTTATCAGTTATCAGTTATCAGTTATCAGTACCTAAGGCTGTTTGCGGAGCATGACAAAGGTCAAGCAAGAGGCTTGAAGTACGGAATTATTTTTTCTCTTGGTCGATTAGATATGGCGCAGGTTTCGGAGCCATCTCTCGACCGCTTTTTATCCCCTTAAAAGGGGAGGCGCATACCCACGATTTTTCGGTAACAAATCAAACAAGTTGAGTTGTATCCCCGCTACTACCATCTCCACAAGCTTTCTTGCTCCATCTTTACTGGTTCGAAAACCTCAGTGCAGGCGGTGCACTTTTCTTTAACAGTATGCTCATCAATTAACTTACCACTTTGAAATTCTCATTGGGGCTGTCTGCGAGGGTTCCCCGCGCAGTTTATACACTCGGTATTGCCGTTAAATCAGCGCGATTATAACTGGAGTCCTCTTTCAACATTTTTGATAGCCGTCGTGTTGGTCGCCAGGCCAGCGGTTCGCCGACAGACCGCGACCAGTCTAGGCTTAGTTGCCCATCAGCGCCTGAGCAAGCCCGATGAAGAGCGGTATTCCCAAGGCAAGTGCAACCGGCGTGCCGACAGCTGTAGACGAGCCGATGTAGGCAGAGGGATTGGCTGACGGGATACCAGCTCGTAAAGTGGGCGGCCCTGAGATGTCTGAACTGGATGCAGCAATCACGGCCAGGATCACGACACCGCCAAGGCTGAATCCGGTGATGTAGTGGGCAATCATGCCGAAACCAAAAGCAATGAATCCATGCAGCAGCGGCGCCACAAAGGCATATATGGCGTACCACTGGCCTACCTTGCGTAGCTCGCCGAGCCTTGCCGTGGCTTCCATACCCATTACCAGCATCAGTATCGAAAGCAGGCCGCGGAAGAGCTGATTGAAGAAGCTATCATAGACTCTTTCCGGCTGGGTTAGTATGCCTAGAGCGAGGCCAAGCAGCAGTGCCGATAGGGCAGAACCCTGGAGGCTTTCCTTTATGATCGGCCATATCTTAACCCCCTGGCTTGCGGTATCGCGCTTGGGATACCCGCGTGCGGTAATACCCTGGTTGCTGAGATTCTCCTGCTTGCTGAGATACTCGTCTTTAACACCGCGCTGCTTGGAGGTATAAAGGCTAGCCAAGACGATCGCAGTAACTAGGGCTGGGATGTCCATGAAGGGATAGAGTGCGCCGGCCCAGTCTTCGTATAGGATCTTTTCCTCTTCCAGTAGGCTCAGGGCGGCGGCGAGGGTAGAGCCACTCACGGCACCAAACAAGCCGGCGGTCGCAATAGCATCCACGGTTTTGACGTTCGGCAGCAAGCCCAAGGTGTAGCGCCCGATGAACACGATCGCGATCCCCGTTGCCATGGCGAACACCGCAGGCAACAGCATCTGCAGCAGATTGGCCTCGCGGATCGCCATGCCGCCACTCAGGCCGACCCTGATGAGCAGCATGAAGACGATGAACTTATAGATCGCATCTGGAATTGCTAGTCGGCTATTGACGGCGGCAACGACCATGCCACCAATCAGAAAGCCGAGTGTCGGGGACTGCAACTTCGCTAGGAAGAGAGTCAAGAAATCGGAGAAAAAATCCATGTTGTAATTCCTTACTTAATTAAATATTAGAGATAAGTTTGGCAGGCAAGCATGGCCTCAAACTTATAATTTATGAAGATTTACGCTGGCTAGCACAAATTGGAAATTCAATGTCAAATGCAAATCATCAGGTTTTCGACAACCAACTTGGGGAATAACTAGCCAAAGTGTTATCAAGGGCAATTTTTAATATTTTAAAACATTTTTTCTGCTTTCAATACTTGAGACTAGCAAAATAATTTTTAATAAGTAATCACTACGATTATTGTAATATATACTTTTTCAGCGGTTTAGTTATAATCCTAAAATTCTTGATTTTGCAGAGATTAGTCAAAGGCTGTAAAAATTACTCTTAATATACCGAGCGCCATATTCTAAAAATCGGATTTATGAAATCTTTGCCCTGTAAGGACTTTGAGGTATCTTTCCCTTAGTGACAGCCTCGCTAGTTTTAGCTTAGAGACTGTTTGTAAAGTTTTTTAATATACTAATGATTGACCTTTAAACTGTAAAAACTTGGTTATTTATCCCAGATTTATAGGCTAAAATACCCAATTTACGAGGGGTAAAACACTTAATAATTCTTTACAAACAAACTCTGAGAGTTAATATTAACTCTGATTTTCCTTGTTCTGCAAATCAAATCATTGAATTAATTTGTTGATGAAGGATTTTGACCAATTTTCAGATTATCAAAACTGGGTCGAGTGTCGTTAGTTACCTTGGCATTTGTAGAATTGATATTAGCATCAGAAGTCACTAATGCAACAGCATTAACTAATGCTTGTCTGCGATCCACCAACATATTTTGTGGAGGTACAATCTCTAAAACTCCCAGTTTTTCTAAACGTCGTTTGACACTGCCTGTAGCACCAACTAGGAATACATGACGACCTGTATCAACAGTTTCCTGAATTGCATTTTCTATTGCTAGAGCAGAGGTCACACCCATGTGAGGTACTTCGCTCAAATCTACAATCAACACTTCATAGTTATTCAGAAGTGTATGCTGGCGAGAGATAGCTTTGGAAACACCGAAAATCATCGGACCACTGAGGTGGAATAATAAAATCCGACCCTCAGCACGGTCTAGTAATTCTTTCTCATCATTGTCTAAGATAATTGCATCATCAGCATCAGTGATAGCTTTAACATCTTCAGATTTAAGCTGAGTCAGGCGATCGATAGTGAGAATATTAGCAACAAACACCCCAATACCTACAGCAGCGATCAGGTCAACGAATACAGTCAGACCGATCACAGCGTACATAATCATGGCAGATTTCCAAGAGATATTATGGGCACGCTTGAGGAAACCCCAGTCAATAATCTTAATACCAACCTGGAGAGCAATACCTGCCAAAACTGCCATGGGAATTTGTGCAGTCAAACTACCAGCTCCCAAAACCACAATCATTAAAATGAAAGCACGGGTAATACCGGATAGAGCAGAGCGAGCACCTGTATTGATATTAACTACAGTACCCATAGTAGCACCAGCACCAGGGAGACCACCAAACAATCCTGAAGCTAAGTTACCTAAACCTTGACCTATCAATTCTTTGTCAGAGTTATGTTGAGTCCGAGTCAAACTATCAGCAACCACGGAAGTTAACAAAGCATCAATACAGCCAAGCATTGCTAACACTGCCGCATCAGCTACCATTAACTTCAATTGATCTGGAGTAAAGTAAGGCAACTGTAAGCTAGGTAGACCAGTAGGAATTTCACCGATCCGACGAATACCAGCATCTGAGAAAAATAAAATAGAAACTACTGTTCCTACTACCAATGCTAATAATGGTGGTGGCACAAATTTCTTGATCTTAGCTGGTACCAAAAAGAGTATAGCTACTGTTAGAGCGGCTAAACCTGTTTCTATAGGATTAATATTTGTTAAAAGGTTAGGTATATTCTGAAGGGTTCCAACTACACCACCTTTGGGGCTAGCTTGTCCGAGAAACGGACCAATTTGCAGGATAATCAGGATTATACCGATGCCTGACATGAAACCAGAAATCACGTTGTAAGGCATCATAGTAATGTATTTACCAAACCGGAATAAACCAAAAGCAATTTGGAATACTCCTGCCATCATTACTACGGTGAAAGCCATTGCCATACCGTTTTCTGGGTTGGAAGCAGTTAAGCTAGCAATCACTGCCGTGGCTACCACAGTCATCGGTCCGGTAGGCTCAGAAATTAGGGTGGGAGTACCACCAAACAGTGCTGCAAACAAACCCACTAATACAGCGCCATACAAACCAGCAGCAGCTCCGGCACCGGAAGCGACACCGAAGGCTAGTGCCATAGGGAGGGCGATGACAGCAGCAGTCAAACCGCCGAACATATCGCCCTTGATATTTCTAAAATTTATTTTGTTGAAAACTTGTGTAGCAAAAGCCATAAAGATTGATAAGTTTTTCTTTTTTATTTAATTAAGTCAATGATACCCATATTAACCATTGACTATCGTCTATGCCATGATTATTATAGAAATCAATTGGGAATGCAATACTTGATAGTTTGTAATTGCTTATACCAGTCTTAAGATTTTCTTTATTTTTCTTATCTTTAGGAGGAAAAGTTCTTGATTCAGGCAACCTTACATCAGTTGAGAGTCTTTCAGACAGTGGCCCTTCACGGTAGTTTTACTAAGGCTGCTGAAGAGTTATTTATTACTCAACCCACTGTCTCTGCTCAAGTCAAGCAACTGGGCCAGGCAGTAGGTATGCCTTTGTTTGAGCAAATTGGTAAGCAGCTTTACTTAACAGATGTTGGTAGAGAATTATTTGCCACTTGTCAGGAAGTATTTGAACAGCTCGCTCGCTTTGAAATGACGGTAGCTGATATTAAGGGGACAAAACAAGGGCAATTACGTTTGGCAGTAGTTACAACTGCTAAGTATTTTGTACCTAGAATCTTGGGTTATTTCTGCCAAGAGTATCCAGGTGTAGATATTTCTCTGGAGGTGACAAACCACCAAAACATCACTAGACGAATGTTGGAAAACCAAGACGATCTATATATATGTAGTCAACCTCCTGAAGATATACCTCTATGTAGTGAAGCTTTGATGGATAATCCCCTAGTTTTAATAGCGAACAAAAATCATCCTTTGGCAGGCCAGAGAAATATTCCTATTAAACGTCTCAATAATGAAGCTTTTATTATGAGAGAATCCGGTTCTGGTACTCGCCAGGCAGTACAAAAACTATTTGCCAAGCACAAAATTGCTGTGAAAGTGCGCTTAGAGCTTGGTAGTAATGAGGCTATTAAACAAGCGATCGCTGGAGGGCTAGGAATTTCTATTTTGTCAAAACATACTCTCTACTGCGAAAGTTCTGAGTGGGAACTCACCACCCTAGATGTTCAAAATTTTCCGATTAAGCGACAGTGGTATGTATCCTATCTAGCTGGCAAACAATTATCGGTAGTAGCTCAAGCATTCTTGAAATATCTCCGCGAACATACTCAGAAAATGGGTATCACTTCTAGTCTTGTGAGTTGAAATAGCACCTCAGCAGTCAGCTAGCCTCCTAGGTCGGAACTGCGTTAACAGCTTCTAGTTGCGTGTATAATGGGGGATACTCAAAAGAGGCTGCTCCGCGTCTACAAACCCCCATAAAGGTGCACCACGGGCTTTTTCAAATAAGCGTGAGGAACTTATACCGTTCTACTAAACTTACCCAAACTTACCTATACATGGTTACATGAGCTTTGGCAGCTCAGTTCCTGCTTTCCTACGGAATGCTGCGCAAACACTGAAGACCACCGACCGCAGTCTGTAACTTATCTTCGAGAGCAGGCTTAAAATCCCTTGGAACTCAAGCTACTGATACGCATAGTTTTTCAGGTTGACAGCAGCGTTAAAATCTCTGTCAGCTTCAAAACCACATTCACTACATTTGCGATCCGCAAAGCTGCGCTAACATAAGTTCTCAAGTGTAACGGCATTTTCTTTTGATGCCCACAGTTTGAACATATTTGAGAACGCGGAATAGAGTTCTATTGCACTCCGATATGGAAATGATATCATATAGAACCCCCGATCGTATCTTCATAAATATTAAGTTTTTTTAGCTAGGAGTCAGCGGAACGGAGTTCTATCGCGTTCTGATCCGGACATAATATTAATCTACATCTGGATCGTTATTATCAGTATTATCACTATTAATTTGGGACAATTTGTAGAAATATAAATTGTGATAAATCCATAATTCTACTGTTGTCGTTGATATATAAAGTTGTGCATGATAGTAAATAGGAGGCAAGTCATTAGAAAATGACTGCAGGTTCTTCCTGCTTAAAATAAACAAAATAGTTAAGTGAAAATTATTATTTAGGGTCTGCTGATTAAATATAAAAGCATTGGCATATAAAGACAAGTGCCTTTTTGGGGCCTTTAAAAAGTACCTGGTATCACGTCTAAAACGCTCATGCATGGAGCGTATTTTAGGCGCATAGTTGGGCAGAACAAGAACAATCTTGGGACAAAACTTAGCTCCTACTTCCTCGCTCATTCCCCGTTCTTCCTGTCTCCTACCCCAGCAAAAAGACTTTTTCAGCAAACCCTAGTTATTTGTATTAATTTTAAATAATATTATGAATTCTACATCCTCTACATCTCCAAATACTAACAACATTAATCTCACCCTCAGCCCTGAAACTCAACTCGTCACAGTAGAAGATGCTACACCAAGCATTTCTGTGCTGTGGGATAGAGCAGTACAACAAGCAGTAATCAACACCTCCCCCGGTCCGACCATTGCCTCCCGTGCTTATGGCATATTACACACAGCCACCTACGACGCTTGGAGCGCTTACGACCCATTAGCTACATCAACTCAATTAGAGGATAGCCTCCAGCGCCCCCAGTCAGAAAACACCGATGCCAACAAAACTGAAGCAATGAGTTTTTCTGCTTATCGGGTACTATCCGAACTATTCCCTAGTGAAGTAGAAATTTTCAATGAAGTAATGGCGGAATTGGGCTACGTTCCAAACAACACAACCACCGATACTACCACTCCTGCTGGTATTGGTAATGTCTCTGCTGAAGCACTATTAACATTCCGTCGTAATGATGGTTCCAACCAACTAGGAAATGACCCCAATGCTGACGGCACTCCTTACTCTGATATTAGTAGCTATCAATCAGTTAATCCGATTGGAGAGCCCATTAATATTGAGCTGTGGACTCCTGAAAGAGTTCCCATTGATGCTCTACCTGGTGAGGAACAAGGAGTGCAAACATTCCTAACTCCTCAGTGGGGAAATGTTACACCCTTTAGCCTTACATCTCTGGAAGAAATACGACCAGAAGCACCAGAACCATTTTTACTTGTAGATGGTGAGGTGGACTTAGAAACACGGACAATTACTCTAGCAGACCAGTCTGAGGTTGAAATTACTCCCGATATTGTAGGTACAATTATCAATCCTGGATTTATCGAACAGACACAAAGAGTTATCGATTTTAGTGCTAACCTCACAGACGAACAAAAATTAATCGCCGAATTTTGGGAAGATGGGGGTGGTACATCTTTCCCTCCCGGAACTTGGATGACTTTCGGACAATTTGTTTCCGCTAGGGATAATCATACTTTAGACCAAGATGTGAAACTGTTCTTTAATATGGGTAATGCAGTGTTTGATGCTGGTATTGCTGCTTGGAAATCTAAAACTTTTTATGATTATGCTCGACCTGTGCGCACAGTAAGGGAATTAGGGGAACTGGGTTTAATAGGAGAATTTAATCCAGAGCTTGGCGGTTTTGCTATTGATGCTTGGGCAGGTCCGGGAGAAGGCACTCAAACTATTTTGGCAACAGATTTTCTCACCTATCAAACTCCTGGTAGTGACTCTTCACCTCCTTTTTCTGAATATGTATCTGGTCATAGCACTTTCAGTGCTGCGGGTGCGGAAATTCTTGAAAGGTTTACTGGTAGTGATGATTTTGGAGCAGTGATAAGTTTTGAGGTGGGTGAGTCTAGCTTTGAACCTGGTGTGACACCCCAAGAAACGGTTATTTTGGAGTGGGAGACTTTTAGTGAAGCGGCTGATGAAGCAGGTATTTCTCGTCTTTATGGTGGTATTCATTTTGATGATGGGGATCTCAATGCTCGGGAATTAGGGCGAGAAGTGGGGGAAAGTGTTTGGGAGAGAACTCAGTCAGTTATTGCTCCTAATGTTGTTAAGGGTACAATTGATAATGACGATCTAATCGGAACTTCTGAAAATAATCTTGTGTACGGAAATAGAGGTGACGATATTATCCAAGGTTTGGATGGTAATGATTTGCTCTATGGAGGTAAAGGTGACGACCAACTTGATGGTGGTATAGGAGATGATATTATTGGCGGTCAAATGGGTAATGATATTCTCACTGGTGGAGCAGGTGGGGATCTGTTTGAGTTCAGGTCTGGTTATGGCGACGATACGATCGCTGATTTTGAAGATGGAATAGACATCATTGGTTTAAAGGGCGGTCTGACTTTTGAGCAGTTAACTATTTCTCAAATAGGTAATGATACTCGCATTAGTGGCGACCAACTTTCAATTATTTTACAGGGTGTAGAAATAAGTGCGATCGATATTGATGATTTTATGGAGGTTGTTTGAAAAATCACTTGCACGGGACTTATAGCGCTACGCGCAAGTCAGAAGTCAGAAGTCAGAAGTTAGAAGTTAGAAGTAATCCCTGACGCTCGTTTGAGCGTCTATAATTGCCCTAACCTATTTGCGTAATGCTATATAACAGTTTTCATGTTTCATAGAGTACAGAAATTTTGGCTTAAAGGCAGAAGGCAGAGGGCAGAAGTTTTGTAGTCAACATGAGTGAAAACCGCTATATATCATTTTCGGTTAAATAGTTACATCATGTCCGGATAATTAGACCTCTCCGGAAAAGAGAAAGTAGGGAATAGGGAGTAGGGAGTAGGGGGAAATAATTGATGATTTATGCGTATGGGATTGATTTAATTTTTGACGATCGCCAGATGTTTATTAGTGATGAAAAAACTTATCATAAGTGCTTAAACAATAAATCTTTCTATTTTCCCTACTCCCTTACTCCCCACTCCCCTACTATTTTAATAAGAAGTATTCAACCGGACATGATATTACACTTTGGAGGAGGGAAGGCAGCCTGCCTTCTGCCTTCCTTTCATAGTTTTTCGTAACTCGTGATTACTATTTTTTTCTCATTACTCTGTCTCAAATAAATATTTATTCAAACGTGCAAAATACTATTTTTTTTTACTGAAATAAGCGATCAATATCCTTCAATCTGCACTATAGCAATATGATTTGAGTTGTGAGATATTGGCAATTTTTAGGGAACAGGGAACACCGGAGCTGGGAACAGAGAAGAGGAAAAAACGTATCATATGAATATAATAATTGCTATATTCTACACTTTTAAGAAACACCTCAATTCTCACAACTCATTCCTGATTGCTATAGCAAATAGAAACTATTTTTAATTAATCATTTCCTTTTATTTAAAATATATTAAGAATAATGATTAAACTTAACAAAGCTTAACTTAATTATCATATTGTTTTGTAAGGAGTGCAATAATTGTTGAAGATAAGAAGAAAAGTGTTATGTTAGTAAATAAAGACTCTCCATTTATATTAATTGTGGATGACAACCCCACCAACTTATCGGTACTCTCAGAAACGCTGAGTGTTGCTGGATATCGTTTCCGGGTGGCAATGGATGGAGAAAGTGCTTTGGCCTTAGTGGAACGGAATAGCCCTGAACTGATTTTACTGGATGTGGAGATGCCTGGAATAGATGGGTTTGAAACCTGTCGTCAGCTCAAAGCCAATCCTATAACCCAATCTATTCCTATTATTTTTACCACTGCTCTTGTTGATACAGAAAGCAAAACAAAAGGATTTTCCCTTGGTGCTGTTGATTACATTCCCAAGCCGTTCGATCGGGCTGAGGTTTTAGCACGACTACAGGTACACCTTCAGTTAAAACGCTTAACAGAATCCTTGGAAGAACAGGTGAGCGATCGCACAGCAGCCTTGCAAAAAGCCCAAGTACAACTGGTGCAGCAAGAAAAACTTTCTGGCCTTGGTGAAATGGTGGCCGGAATTGGCCATGAACTTAATAATCCGATTAATTTTATTGTCAACAATCTTCAGCCACTGCGAGATCATATAGCTGAAGTGACTGAAATTATCAATCTATATCAGCAGGAGTATCCTATACCCTCACCAGAGTTAGAGGAAGCTATTGAGGATTTGGAGGTAGAATTTGTCTTAGAAGATATAGCCAAAATTGTAGACTCTTTTGCGTTAGGTGCCGAACGGATAAAAAACATCTCAAACTCACTCCGTACCTTTTCTCGCTCAGATAGTGAAACTAAAGTTTGGGCAGATTTGCATGAATGCTTGGATAGCACACTGACAATTTTGCAACATCGTCTCAAAGGTAATGACGATCGCCTCCAAATCAAAATTATTAAGTCTTATGACTTATTGCCTTCAGTGCTGTGTTATCCAGGACAAATGAATCAGGTATTTATGAATATTATTGCTAATGCAATTGATGCCCTCGACGAAGCAACGATCCAGGGAAAATTGGGCGATCGAGTTCCCAAAATTAAGATTACAACTCAAATAAGCTCTGATAAACAAATCGTTCTCCAAATTGCAGATAACGGAACTGGTATTCCCGAATCCATTAAACAACGTTTATTTGAGGCAATGTTTACTACAAAACCTGTTGGGAAAGGCACAGGTTTAGGACTGGCGATCGCCGAGCAAATTGTTGTAGAAAAGCACAATGGCACACTCACAGTCGATTCCCAATTTGGACAAGGAACAATTTTTACAATCAAAATTCCGATTATTGAAACCACATGAAGAAGGAAGAAGGAAGGAGGAAAAAAGGCATTGCTGATTCTGGGTATAATTTTGCCCCCCTAACCCCCCAAAATTGGGGGAGGGCTGTTTCATTCTCAATAGACACGGGGACACGGAGACACGGAGACACGGGGATGGAGGCTTTTAAGTGGCGTTGAACCAGATATTCTCTCAGAGCTTAAAAAGGCTTATTGGCTCTCAAAATCAGCAAATTTTCGTAAATTTCACTGTTCCACGATCCCTTCATCTTCTGTTCTCCTTAAATCGTTAATATACTATACTTTGAAACAGCCCTGCCCAAAATTGGGGGGAATCAAACTTTAAAAGTCCCCCAGAATTGGGGGATGCGCGGGGGCTTAACCAGAACCAAACAATCGCGCATTCATACTTCAATTCAGCAACGCCGGAAAAAGATAATATGCAAGCAAACAGATATGTCAAACTAACTATGACAACTGATAACTGATAACTGATAACTGAAATGACTTCCTATGTATACTAAATTCGGTTCCCTCAAATTTCACTTTATGTCCATCAGAAGTAAAATTATTTCTGGCTATGCTATCGCTCTAGGTGTAGCATTTGCAGGAACTGCATTAGGTTTTGCTATTGGTAATTACTATCAAAACAAGGTACAACAAGAACAAAATATAGCCTCCCACGAAAGCCGACTTTTGAGCGCCCTGCAACTTGATGTTCTCTACAACCGCCCGGCTAAACAACTGGCTCCTTATCTTCAAGAGCCTGAAGCTTTTCGTCGAGAGAGTGGTGCTTTGCTCAAACGACTGCAAAACATTCAGGAATTGCTCGCTAAACACAATAATTCTGGAAAACCAGCAACCCTCGAAGATTTGCAAGCTTTTTTAGAAGACTATGAAGTAACTGTTGAGGAGTTTAAGCAGCGTACAATTACCTTTAAAAAAACAGTACAACCCCTAACCGAGAAAGTTGAGGGTTTAGAAACTGCTCAACAACTCTTGATAAATTTAGTTAAAAGTCAAGAATTTGTTGCTTTTATTGAAGCTCCCGATCTGATGGGAAAATTTTATCAGCTCGCAATTCAAAGAGAAATAGATGCCGAACAAGCCTTAAATGATGCCCAACTTCTACGCAATCAAATTATTGTTTTTAGCTTTGGCCTTTCAGGAGGAGTCGCTCTGATTCTAGCTTTATATACCAGCCATGCCATTGCCAAGCCACTGCAAACAGTTACAGATATTGCTCAATTAGTTACTCGTGATTCTAACTTCAATCTGCAAGCGCCAGTTCAAACTAACGATCAAGTAGGTGTATTAGCAACATCCCTAAATCAAATGATCTGCCGTGTCAAAGAGTTAATTACTGAAAAGCAAGCTTACATCATACAACTGGAAGAAGCCAAAGAAACTGCTAATACAGCCAACCAAGCCAAAACTGAATTTCTTGCCAATATGAGCCATGAACTCCGCACCCCCCTCAATGGTATCCTTGGCTATGCTCAAATCCTTGAGGATTCTCAAACCATGAGTGAGGAAGAAAAGAAAGATATTGATATTATCAAAGAATGTGGCCTTCACTTGCTGAAGTTAATCAATGATATTCTGGATCTCTCCAAAATTGAAGCCCGCAAACTCGACCTCGTGACAAGCCAGTTTCATTTTCCCTCTTTCCTCCAAGGAGTGGCAGAAATATGTCGCATTCGAGCCGAACAAAAAGGCATAAATTTTTACTACTACCCCGATAAAAATTTACCGATATGCATTTGTGCTGACGAAAAACGACTACAGCAGGTATTGATCAATCTCCTGAGCAATGGGATTAAATTTACTGATATTGGTAGCGTTACTTTTAGCATCACTACACAAAAGTTGTCAGATCGATATCACCTGCACTTTGAAGTCAAAGATACAGGAGTAGGCATCACCCCAGAACAACAACAGAAAATATTCCTACCATTTGAACAGGTGGGCGATCGCGCAAAACAGATAGAAGGCACTGGTTTGGGGTTAGCTATTAGTCAAAAGATTGTCAAACTCATGGGCAGTCAACTGGAAGTACAGAGTGAACTAGGTAAAGGCAGTACTTTCTGGTTCGATCTGGAAATGCCAGAAGCACAAGAATGGACAATGGCTGCGAGAACTCTCAACCAGAGAATTATATTGGGTTATCGAGGTAAAAAATATCGTGTATTAGTTGTTGACGATCGCTCGGAAAATCGCTCGGTGGTGGTGAGCTTGTTAGAAATGCTTGGCTTTGAAATGAGTGAAGCGAAAAATGGAAAGGAAGCTCTAGAAAAAATGATGGTATCTATGCCAGATGTGGTGATTACTGATTTAATGATGCCAGTAATGAACGGTTATGAATTACTTAAATATATCCGCAGTTCGGAAAAGTTGAAGGATGTGGTGGCGATCGCTTCTTCTGCTAGTGTGTTTGAAAGTAATCAACAAGAGGCAATGGAAACTGGAGCGGATGTATTTTTGCCCAAACCTATACAAACGGACAGATTATTACAAATTTTACAGCAGTGTCTCGACTTAGAGTGGGTTTATGAACAAAAGACCACAGCATCAACTCAGGTGACTGAGGCTAGAAAAAGTGAAGAAATTGTTGCTCCAGCTATGGAAGTCTTACAAGAGTTACTCACTTTAGTAGAAGATGGTGATATTCAAAGTGTTGTGGAGGTGGCTGAAGAGCTTCTAGCATCGGATGTGACTTTTTCTCCTTTTGCCCAAGAGATTTTGCAATTAGCGAATAGTTTCCAGCTTAAACAGTTGAAAACTTTCATTAAAGAGTGTCTTGATTTTGATGATGGGTGAGGGGAGTGTGGAAGTAGGAGAGTAGGGTTAAACATATAGCAATTGTTTGATTGACACAACATCCTGCGATCGCTTATTCCGGTCAAAAAATAGTTCGCAGAACAGGCCAAAATTCGATCCGCCTGACGGCGGAAACAAAGGAAAAAGAAAAAGAGGATAAAGGGCAAAAGGGAAAAAGAGTAAAGGGTTAAAGAGTTCTCCCGCCATCGCATACTACACGAAAACCAATAAAGCCGTAGTGGTTGTCGCGCCTAAAGAGGCCGTAGCGAATCGCAGAACGGCAGTCATTAGGATTGTCGTTCCAGGAACCGCCACGCAGCGGTGAACGACTATCATTACCATTTAACCAAGGTTTGCCATCAGTAGGAGCATTTTCATAATTATCATGCCATTCATCTGCACACCATTCCCAAACGTTTCCGTGCATATCACTGAGCCCAAAAGAGTTGACGACATCAAAATAGCCTACAGTTGTAGTTTGTTCCCGATATTCTCCTTTCGATCCCTCCCTATAAGAGCCAGACCATTTTCTTCTTTCATTATCCGTTCCTCGATAATTGGCTAAATCTGTTGTAATAGTTTCTCCAAAGTGAAAGGGTGTAGTCGTTCCAGCACGGCAGGCATATTCCCATTCAGCTTCACTCGGCAGTCTATAATTCTTTCCCGTTAGTTTTGAGAGTCTTTCACAGAATTCTACTG
>NZ_CEZPJD010000125.1:0-14129 GCF_983059655.1 Okeania sp. | reverse complement strand
TAACTCAAATTAATATTCAAAACTTATGTCTATTATAGTCGCTAAAAATCTAAGCAAAATCTACCCAGTAGCCATCAAAGAACCAGGAATTAAGGGAACACTACGTCATTTTATACGTCGCAACTACCAATATGTTAAGGCAGTTGAAGATATTACATTTGAAATAAACCCGGGGGAAGTGGTGGGATTTCTCGGACCCAACGGCGCTGGTAAAACTACTACTCTGAAAATGCTCACAGGTTTAATTCATCCGTCTCAGGGTATAGTTAAGGTGGCAAATTATGTCCCCTTTGAGCGCAAAAGAGAATTTTTAGAGCAAATTACTTTAGTCATGGGGCAAAAACAACAGTTAATCTGGGATTTACCAGTGTTAGACTCCCTGAAAATTAATGCTGCTGTTTATGGTCTTTCTGATCAAGAGTATTATGGACGGTTGATGGAATTAACGGAGATGTTGTCCCTAGAGGGAAAGTTGAAGCAACCAGTCAGAAAATTATCTCTGGGGGAGCGGATGAAGGCAGAGTTAATGGCGGCGTTGTTACATCAACCGAAAGTTTTGTTTTTGGATGAACCAACTTTAGGTTTAGATATAAATGCACAAGTGGCAGTGCGGGAGTTTTTGCAAGAGTATAATCAACGTTATCAGGCAACTGTGTTATTGACGAGTCATTATATGGCTGATATTACGGCTTTGTGTAAGCGGGTGTTATTGATATATCAAGGTCAGTTAATTTATGATGGCAGTTTAGATGGTTTACTTGATCGCTTTGCTCCTTATCGAGAGGTACAAATAGAATTACTTAATCCTGTGTCTACGGATGTAGATAATTTTGAGCAACATTTATCTAATTATGGGGAAGTGGAATTATTGGAAGGCCAGTCAGTACATTTGTTGGTACGCCGAGAAAATTTAACGGCAACTGTAGCTCAGATTTTGGCAGAATTAGAAGTGCAAGATTTAACGGTGACTGACCCACCTATTGAGGAGGTCATTGGTAGAGTTTTTCGTGCAGGAAAAGTTTAATTTAAGTCAAAAGTCAAAATTCAAAATTCAAAAGTCAAAAGTTGTAATTTTTCTGAATTAATATTACAGCAATTACCGAGTTGATGATAACTGATAACTGATAACTGAAATGACTAATATTCCCCCAGAAATTCAACCCTATAAACGTAATGCTTGGAAACCAATAATTATTGATGGAGATGGGGATTTAACTGCTTGTGACATACTCCCACACTAAGCAGGTGCTATAGTGTGGGCTTCTCGTTTCGCAGCCCCGGTATCCCGTCGGGCTCCACGAGCTTTAAGAACGGAATGCCCTGCCGCTCTTTTTGCACATAAAAAACTGCTCACCTAGTTCCGCAATAAGATTTTATGTTTTCCCACGGTTGACTAGAAATTTGGGCCAACAACCCCATATCCTATTGAATTTTCATGGTTCATTACTGGCGGCGATGAGCTGCAGACCAGCGTAATTCGATGATAACATAAAAATTTGTAAATTAATGGAACATCGAGTCCCATTAATTTACCGCCGATTCATCTGGTCGCCAAATCACAGATTATGGCGTGAGGCTCAAGAGCGATTTAGCTAAATTTGCAGGTAAACCTTGGTTAGCAAAAGATGAACAATGGCCGAAATGTCCTCATTGCCAAAATCCTTTACAATTCTTTCTTCAGCTAAACCTTAATACCTTACCAGAAGCATTAAAAAATGAATTTGGCAGCGGTATTTTACAGATGTTTTATTGCACTGATGCAGAACTATCTTGTGATTGCGATTATGAAGGATGGGAACCATTTTCCGAAATTCATTTAATTAGAATCGTTCAGCCAGAAGGAAAAGCACAAGATGTAAAAATTCCTGAAAATCAAGAAATTTTTCCTCCTAAATTAATCGTCGATTGGCAATATCTAGAAGATTATCCTAATTATGAAGAAGCAGCAGAACTTGGTGTAGAATTAGATTTTAATTTAGATGAATTATTTATCGATAATTTCCCAATTGAAGGAGATAAATTAGCAGGTTGGCCTCTATGGGTTCAGGGAATAGAATATCCTAATTGTCCGATTTGTAATGAAAGAATACGGTTAGTTTTTCAGGTTGATTCTGAGGATAGTTTGCCTTTTATGTTTGGGGATGCTGGTTGTGGTCATATTACTCAATGTAAACATCATAAAAATCAGGTAGCATTTGCTTGGGCTTGTGGCTGATATAGCACTCATAAAATTTTTCCTTCTTCCTTCTTTAACCATTAAAAACCATGAAAAAACTTATCAAAATTGCTAAAGTTTTGCTCTCTACTTACTACGCTTATATGTTAGAGTATAGAGCCGAACTATTCTTATGGATGTTGTCATCTTCTTTGCCTTTTATTATGATGGGAGTCTGGGTAAAAGCTGCAGGAGTAGGTGAATTTGAATTAGATGGAGCGCAGTTTTCTAATTATTTCTTAGCTGTATTTATTGTCCGCTCAATCACACCTGTTTGGGTGATTTGGGATTTTGAAATAGAAGTAGTTCAGGGGAAATTATCTCTTAAATTATTACAACCGATAGATCCGGTGTGGCATCATTTATTTGGTCATATTGGAGAAAGGTTGGCTAGAGGACCTTTTGTCTTAGGTTTAATATTATTATTTATTGCTCTGTATCCCCGGATATTTTGGCTGCCAAGTTTGAGTGATTTTTTGTTATTTTTAATTGTAGTAGTAATAGCATTTGCATTACGATTTTTAATTCAATATACAATGGCTTTGTTTGCCTTTTGGATAGAAAGAGTTAGCGCCCTTGAACAGCTTTGGTTTTTACCTTATATGTTTTTATCGGGAATAACTGCCCCATTAGAAGTGTTTCCAGAATCAGTGTCTCAAATATCGTTATGGACTCCGTTTCCTTATATCGTTTATTTTCCTGCTTCTATCTTAGTGGGATTTCCTGTGGATATTGGACGGGGTTTATTGATTATGTTTGCTTGGGGTGCAATATTTTTTGGGTTAAATCGTTGGTTGTGGCGAAGGGGGTTAAAGCAATATTCGGGGATGGGGGCCTAATAATTAATAATTAATAATTAATAATTAATAATTGTTGAGTACTTTCCTTCTTCAAGCATTAAAAATTGTAGCAACTTTCAAATTAAGCGTTCTAAATCCAGGAGATAATATTAAATCATTACCAGAAAAGCTACCTAATTCTGTATAATTTTTTCCTATTAATTCTAATACTAAGATAGTTTGAGTTTCAGGGTCAACAATCCAATATTCAGCAATACCACAATCTTGATATTGAATTTTCTTCGCAATATAATCTCTCTCTCTGTATCTCTCCAGGACTAACAACTTCAACAACTAATAAAGGAGGAGACATAGAAAGGCGAATTGTATACCGCTTTAATAATTGTTGAATATGTTCTTCTCGGATTATAGTCAAATCGGGATAACGGTTTTTAGGCTCACCTCTAACCTCTAATTCTAATCCTTGACCCCGTACTCGACGATGACCTAAAAGCAAGGCAAATTTCAGCAATAAAAAAGTAGCTATTTCAACATTTAAACCTGATTCAGGAGGCATTTCAATTAATTCACCATTAAATAATTCACAGAGTTTTTCTGAATTGTTACTGTATGATAAATATTCTTCAAAGCTTTGAAATTTATGTTTAACTTGTACCATCAGATTCACTTATTTCGTCAAGATTGTATATATGCGATGAATCAGGAAAAAAAGCAGGAAAATTATAGATTTTATCGCTCAATTCAGATAAAATAAGTTGATATAAAAAATAGTAAGTAATAGAAAATACGGAGGGAGATTTTTTGATATAGCAGTTGAAGTAAAGGACGCAGACATCTCAAAAGTTTAAAACTAAAACAACGCCAGATTTTCCCTTCTTTATTCTGATATAACTGATTATTTGAATATAATATTATTGACCGAATAATTAAGCTTTAAAGCCTACATTCCGCACGAAAAAACGTAGCATAAAAATATAAGTCATGCATCGAGTGCTAATTGGCAAGGTTTCCTGCGGGGCACCTACTGTGCAGAAATAGTTCCGCACACAGCCCCTCCAGAATGTAAGATTCACATCTGACAGTCAAAAGTCAAAAGTCAAAAGTAAGAATTTAAGAAGTAAGAAGTAAGAAGAAAATTTATAGTGGTCAATAAGAGTTAATAATTTAGCAAGTATTTATGCTTAATATTTAACTGAAAATTTGACTTTTGAGAAGTAATTTGTACAGTATAAATATTTACCAATAATCGAAATTGTATACTACTTTTAATGTTACGTTCTTGACGTGCGGAATGTGGGTTAAAGCCTATCCTTTAAAGGAGAAACAAGAAAAATTTTTCCTTTGAGTCAATCCTCTTCTTTTCAAGGAAAGGTAATAGTTAATAATTAATTATTAATTGTTTTTAATCTTCCTCAAGATACTCTGCTACACTTGGTAAGCTGCCAATTTTAGCAGTAAGTAGCTGAGGGCCAGCCACAATAATTTTTATTGCATCTTCCTCTACAAGCTCAAACAGATATTCTTCTAAACTAGGTCTTTCTATTACTTCCTGAATGTCTAATTTTACTTCTTTTTCTTTAGCTTTACGCTTTACCCGCTTCAAAACATCATTAGCTAGAGCGCGATAACCATCCAACATAGAGTTTTGAAGTTTATGCAAAGGATTAGACCCTAACCAACCAGTTTGCCCCAGTTCCCCAATAACATCATTAATTGAATTATTATTAATAAAAAACACAACTCTCAATTTGGCTTGATTTTGTTGAGCTTCTGAAATTCCTTTCCACATTGCTTTATCGTAAGCATAGGGATTTGCAACCACTAACCAAATATTCATATCTTACCGAATAATTAAAGTTTAAAGCCTCTCCTTTAAAGGAGAAACAAGAAAAAATTTTCCTCTGAGTCAATCCTCTTCTTTTCAAGGAGAGGTAATTATTAATTATTAACTAGACAGTGCAAAGTTCTTGAAATAAATATTGCTAGCTAAGGCTTTCAGCAATCTAAAGATTAAAAACTCTTTATTCAGAGCTGTAAATACTGTAAGGATTTTACGGTAATACTTTCAGCTTTCAATGCTAATTGTTCTTGGGAATAACTTTGTACTCTCCAGTTATTAATTATTAATTATTAATTATTAATTATTAATTATTCAAACCCTCAGCCCAAATAAAGGCCAATAAAATTTCGCCATTGCCAAGAATATCAAAGTCCCCACTAATTTTAGCAACAAGCCACGCTTAAAAGCTTCAGCAGGCGACACATAACCACTACCAATAATAATGGCCATTACTGGGGTACTAACTGGCAAAAGAAAAGCCAGACCTGATGGCAGAGTAATACCCAATGTCATTGCTCTAGGGTCTATGCCATATTTAGCTGCTAAAGCAAGTCCAACAGGCATCAAAACTGCCACAGCAGCAGCATTACTCATTCCTTCCGTCAAAATAGTAATAATTAACACCATTGCCACAAAGCAAATTAAACCAGAATTAATCCACGATCCCAATAAGCTCTCTGCTAATGCTTGTGCTGCTCCTGTATCTCGTAACACTGCACTTAGAGCAATAGCACTACCATACATTAAAAAAATACCCCAGTTAACGTCTTCTTCTACTTCTTGCCAACTTGCCAACCCAAAAATGAAGCTACACATCACTCCAAAGAAAGCTATTGTATCTAGTCCCCAAACTGTTCCTCGAAAAATCCACAATAAAACTATCCCTGTTACTAAAACTAATGTACCAATTTCTCTTGGTGAAATTCCTCCCAGACTTTTTGACCTAATTTTGAGAAATTTTAGGGCGTTTGGTAAAGACACAACTGTACCTTTTCCTATTTGGAGTAATATTACATAAGCAACTGTCAACAGTAATACAACTAGAGGAATAGACCAGATAAACCATTCCACAAAACTGACATCGTATTCTCCGTTAGTAGTGCTGCGAAGAACTCCTAATGCTAGTGGCGCTCTGGCACCTCCAAGTAAAGTTGCAATACCACCAATACCGCAACCCCACCCTAAAGCTAAGAATGCTGCTAGTCCAAAACGTCCACCGGGTTTAGCTCCTGCTGCTTGTATAACTTCTATCACTACTGGAAATAACATTGCCGTAACAGCGTAGGAACTAATTACAAAAGACATTACGGCCGAAAGAATTAAAATAGAGGCAATTAAAGTATTTTGGGTATTGCCAAAACGGGAAACTACTGTTAATGCTAGACGGGTACTCAGTCCTGAGCGTTGAATAGGACTGGCTAAAATAAATGCTCCTAATACAAAAAATACTGCTTTGTTGCCGAAATAGGCATAAGTTTCTGTGGCAGACATACTACCACTGAGAGGAATTAAAAATAAGACCATTAAGCCTGTGACTGCTACTGGTAAGGTATTCGTTGCCCACAGGAAAGCTGTTACCCCAAATACTGCTAAAGCTCCTTTTGCCTCTTTTTCTATTCCTGCTATTGGAAACAGGAGAATGCTTACATAGATCAGTGCTGCAGCTACAAACCAAAGCCAACGATACTGAGGTTGACGAGATATGCGTAACCAACTACGAAGATGTCTGATATTTTCCATTTATATGAGTTAAGTTGCGGAGAGTGAACTACCCCAACTTGCTACGCTAAAGTTGGGTGGGGCTTCTGAACTCACAGGGGAGTGCCTCAAGACGGACTTACGCCCACCTTTTGGTCTTACTTCCCCTCCTTCAGCAGCAGTCCTTCCAAGACTGTATAGTTGTCTAATGTTTTCTGCTCTAATATTCTTGCTGGCATTTTCGTCTCTATCATGCTGTGTGCCACAATTCGGACAAGTCCACTCTCTCATCTCTAATGGCATTTCTGACATTTGGTAAAGACAATTACAGCAAGTTTTAGAACTAGGAAACCATCTGTCAATTTCTATTAACAAACCACCTTTTTGTTGTAGTTGATACTCAAGGAAATTGACAAACATCCTCCATCCGACATCAGATATTGCTTTAGCTAGTTTATGATTACAAACCATACCCTTGATGTTCAAATTCTCAACGACCACTACCTGATTATCATTGACGATTTTTCTTGATAATTTATGTAGAAAGTCTTGAGGGGCATTACTAATACGTTCGTAAACCCTAGCCACTAGCTGGCGTGCTTTTTGTCTTGAAATACTTCCTTTTTTCTTACGAGCTAATTTCTCTTGTTTTCTTGCTAAGTTTCGCTCATGTTTCTTGAGGTGTCTCGGATTATCATATTTAGATGTTTTTTCTCCATCATGGGTAATACAGAAATCTTTTAATCCCAGATCTATACCAACAGTCTTACCAGTTAACACAATCTCAGGAGTTTCTTGTTCAGTGTCGAATAACAATGATGCATAATACTTTCGAGTGGGTGTTTTAGTAATAGTTACAGTTTTTAATTGACCGTCAAACAATCTATGAATTGAGGCTTTAATTACCCCTACTTGAGGGATTTTCACTCCATTGTCAACTACAGATGTGTTTTGAGGATATTGACAGGATTGCTTCCCATGATCAGATTTGAATCTCGGGTACTTAGCCCTTTTTTCAAAAAAGTTCTTAAATGCCTTGGTTAGGTTCAGGGTCGTTGACTGCAAAACTTGAGAATAACATTCTTTCAACCATGCAGTTTCTTCAGATTTTTTGAGTTTGGGCAAAACTTGATTGAGAGCAACTTGGCTTAATCTCTTGCCTGTTTGTTGATAAGTTTCATTGCACAGGTTTAAGGCATAATTCCACCACCATCTAGCACACCCCATAACTTGAGTTAGTTTTTGGGATTGTTCGGGTGATGGGTAGATTCTGACTTTGATGGCTCTGTACAAAATAGATAGGGCAAAAAAACTCAGCTTGACAACAAATTATTATGGCACAAGATTTGCTGAGAGTGGTCGCTCCTGCAGATTATTCACTGGTCATAATTCATCCTCACCCTATAGAGGGATGGGGAATTCTTGCGACATTGGGTTAAATTGATGATGCTATGAGGAATTTAAAATAATTTTTACTCTTTCAATATGGCTTTGATAACTGATTGAGATGTTAAATTTTACACTATATTTAACTTGTGGCAAGCTAAACATTTATCATATCATAGTAAATATTTCAAGTCAAGAAAATGATGAAACTTTAAATTCCTAAAATTCCTATTTTTATTTGGGATTTAAACTTTGTTTTTTATAGGATGTTGTTAATGGAAAAAATCAATCAAACTGGTTTAACAGTGTGGTTTACTGGTTTAAGCTGTGCTGGTAAAACTACTCTAAGTTTAGCTGTGGCAGAAGAGTTGCGATCGCTTGGTTATACGGTAGAAGTTCTTGATAGTACTGTTGTTCGTCAAGACCTTGGTAAAAGTTTGGGTTTTAGTAAAGTTGACCGAGATGAAAATATCCGCAGAATTGGGTTTTTAGCCCATCTTTTAACTCGTAATGCTGTGATTGTTTTAGTATCTGCTATTTCTCCTTATAATCAAGTTCGAGCTGAGGTTAGAAAAAGAATTGGCAATTTTATGGAAGTATATGTTAATGCACCTTTAGAAGTTTGCGAAGCACGAGACAAAAAAGGACTTTATCAACTTGCCAGAGCTGGAGGAATTAAAGAATTTACTGGCATTGATTTACCTTATGAAGCACCTCCTCATCCTGAAGTTGAATGTCTAACTGACTTAGAAACAGTTACTGAAAGTAAGGAGAAAGTTATACAGAAGATGAAGAATTTAGGTTATTTAGAACCTAGCGATCCCTCTTATATTAACGGTTATTTTGTACGAATTTAGGAAATTTATTTGTAAGCATTCAGCGGTCAGCTATCAGCTATCAGCTATTGTTTTTAGTGAGTGATAAAAGCAATATTTAAGCACAAGGTATTATTGCTGATAGCTGATGGCTAATAGCTGAATGCTTACATTTATTTAACTCAGTTTTATGGTTCTAAAGTTGATTTATTTGAATCATAAAGCTGAATTTTTTACCAGACAGTATTAGACATCTCCAGAAGAGAGGGAATAGGGAATAGGGAATAGGGAATAGGGGGAAATAATTGATAATTTATGTACGATAATTGATTGAATTTTTGATTTTTGGAGATGTCTATTGTTTACAGAATATTCGATAGATTGTAAGCATTCAGCTATTAGCATTCAACATTTCCGTTTGTCATGCTACGCAAACAGATGCATAAACCTACAAGCAAGACTACCAAGGTTAGATTGTTACTTTTTCTTTTCTGCGGAATGCTTACTATAATTAAGATTGATATAACTGAGTTCTTAACCTTTCTAATTCTGTCTCAATTGACTGATTGTGAGCTTCTGATAATTGAAATTTTGTTTGACAATTATATAACTGACTGCGTAACTTTTCTAATTCTGACTGAACTGTTTGAAGTTGAGGTTTTAATACACTCAGTTCATCCTGAGATTCCATTGCCATAGGTCGTAATTTTTCTAATTCTGCCTGAAATTGTAACAGTTTATATTTTAATCTTTCTACTTCATACTGTTCGGGACTAACTTCAACTTTTTCTCCATTATAAATATGATCTACGACTTTTTCTGTCATAATATTTCTTACTTCTTTCAGATGAATTCTATGTAAAAACGGGTCTGAAAGTAAAGGAATATAATACATACAGTCAGAGAAATAATAATGCGTTACTTGACTATATCTGGTGCGGTTTTTATCTAAAACTGGACTACCCCCATGTAGTAAATTTGCAGCCCAAATTAAAGCTTGCCCTTTCTTAACATAAAGTTCTACTTTTTCTAAACCATTATGTTTAATTAATGACTGTAAAAATTCTTCATATATGGGATAAACATCATAAGGTTTATTTTGATAACTACCTGTAATTCCTAAGTCATTTAAATCAAACATTGGTAATTTATGACTGCCAGGATAATAATGTAGCGGACCATTATTTGCATCTATATCTTCAAGAGCCACCCAAACTCCACACATAAACCTAGCTGGCATTGAACTAAAATGTATGCTGTCACTATGAGTAGATTGTTGAGTACCAAACTTAAAATTTAAGGTTTGAAATGGGATTGGTTCGCGCTGATAAAGTATTTTTAATAAGTTAATAATTTTGGGAGAAGTGGCAATTTCTTTGACATCTTGATTGAATGTCCAAGCATCTTGAATTCGGTCATGATAAATCCAAGCTGATTCTACTTTGCCTTTGTCTCCATATATGGGAGTTAAATCTTTAACTATTCTGTCTGTAGTTTCTGCAATATTTTCTATGCCTAAGTCGTCTATGATTACATATCCTTGTTCGGCAAATCGTTTGACAAGTTTTTTGGTCTTTTTGTCTAAAGTTAACTGGCTAAAAATCTGTTCAAAAAATGGTGAATCTACCAAAGGTACATTCATCAGAGGAAGAGTAAACTTTTTATCTTTTGTTTTGCTCATAATTTGTGAATAAATAAAGAAGCAAGTAGGAGCAAAAAATTATATATAGCAGTTTTCATTTAGATAGTATCAAATTAAAGTCAGGTAGTTATATATTAAATCTGTATTTTCTGCCTTATAGCGGACTTCATTTTGGTAGGCTACTACAGGGACGTTCCATGGAACGTCCTTAAAAAGTTTTGCTGGTGAAAATAGTGAACTATTATTCCTCAAATTGCAAAAGGTCTTTCACAAATTCTTGATCGAAAATCTTTTTAGGTCTTAATACTAGCAAAACCCGTCCGAGTAAAGGTATATTAGGTAACTCATCAAAACACTGCATCTCTATCTTCCCAGCTTGGTCTACTATAAAATAACCATCCTCATGCCATTCACGTTGAGAGCGATCAATAATTAACAAAACTTCTTCAGTTTCTCCCGGTATTGGAGTAGGCAAGCGATCGCTATTTTCAATCACTACTACAGGATCTTCTGCTTGCATAACAACTCGCCATCCAGGTATCCCTACCCAGGCACCTGCTCCACCAGCAAATTTTACTATTCCATGAGACCCCACCTCCTCAACTATAGGTACAGCTTTTAAATCTTCCGTGTTCAGGGGTAATTTTCCCACCACTGGTAAAACGCGAGGCAGCTCTTCTTCTGACTCCATTCGATAAATTGGCAGACGGGGTGCTGGTCTCTGGGAAACAATAGTAAAATCAGTTAGTAATTGTTCAAGTTGTTTTCTAGCTGGTTGAGAATCAGCTAATTTAAGACCTTTGGCAATGAGACGAGACCGATGTTGTAAGTCGTTTTGCTGCCTAGCTAGTTTCCAACATTGATAGGCTACTATATCTCCAGGGCGATCGGAAAATCCTTCTGGTATAGTTTTCATCCGAGCAAAATCCTTTATGGCCTTTGCTAAGTCTTTAGCATCATCAACATCAAAATTATGCTCAACTATAAACTTAGTTGCTATAACTCTTTGCTCTTGAGTTAAAATTCTCAATTCGTAAAGAATATCACTACCCGATCTTTCAAAGCGTGATAAAAAACCTGTTTCACTTTGTGAGTGCACATTTTTTTCGGTTTTGGCATTGATAATATTGATAATACTGGTATATACTTGAGAGCCTACTATCACCTGATTTTGCTGTACAGGTTCAAATCCTGTTGCTTCAAATATTTGCTGAGAAGTATATCCAGCTTTTTGTAGTTTTGCACAAGCTTGTCCCCACTCTACCCAATTACTTTCTTTGCGACGTAGCAAACCAATTAAGTTTTCTGTCTCTATTGAGTTTGTTGATTTTTCTTGAGAGTTAGGGGAATTTTCTGGTGTTTCGATCATAGTTGAGGGCGCACTTTTTTTAGTTTAAATGAATGGATAAGCCTTTGATCATGCTACCTAAAAATATATCAGCTAGAGATATAAGGCCATAAATTAATTTATTTCTTAAGATACAACACCAAAAATTAAGTAGAATAATTTCTGGCTATAGTTCATGAAAATATATTCACATAAGAAATATCCTTATTTTGCAGGTGTTACCTTGACTGGGCGAACTACAACACCATGCCAGTTACTTTAAGCCGGGGAATCAATCCAATGCACTGGCTCCTCTGTATTCATGATCAAATATAAAAGGGAGCTAATTTTCTCACATTGGTTCAGAAAACCGTTTGATTAGTCCTTTGCTAGCGGTACAATACAAACCTCTTTGTACTCTTTTTTCTGAAAAGGTGACTTGATTATTATTACCTTTTTTGTATATTAGGAAGAATATCATTATCTATAAAACTTACTTTTGACGCATAAGATTCTTCTGTAATAATTACCGAATAATTAATAATTAAATAATTAAACAATTCAGCTTTATTAACCTCCCGTTGAAATGTTTCTTTTCCCTAAAATGATTCAAGCATTTTATGAATTTTTATGATTATTTAGTCTGTAATTATCAGCCAACTTCATTATACTATTAGATCTATGGTCGAGAGTTATTAATTTTTGTCAAATATTTAGTAGCTGTTTAAGTAGCCTGGTGTAATTAAATATTACTATGTGATTGTGACTAAAACGGACTGGAAGGAAACAATCTTAAGGATTTTAACTAGTTTATATTTTTTTACACAGTGATGGTTATTTGTACCCACTTACTTAGTACAAATTCACACAGATATTTGACATTGTTTGACTTTTTATAGTCATAATATTAAGATAAAAAGTTTTTAGATGATAATATCTTTCAAACCACTATTTCATCTTAACATTGGTTGGAAGACCCGCCCTCTCAATCTCGGGAGCGTCGGGAAGATGGCAATAATCATGCCTATTCGCAAAAAACACCACAATCTGTTAATATTATGGCACTTGGTGGGCATTAAACAAATTGCTTCTGATGGGAGTAGGGCTTTTCTTATACCTGGCCTAGTTAAGACTGGATCAGATAATAAAATTTAAGATGAAACTCTTAAGCATCCAATTATATCAGCTTTGGGTTAAAGCTATTTTTGGTATAAATTAATTTTAAAAAATGTGGAGAAGATGTCGAAAATTGAATTAGTATCATGTTATTTCGGGGTTACAATTGCAGAGGTTTGTTTGAATGGAAGCAATTCCTCAACAGTTAGTTAGATAGCATAAAAAGCCAACTGATGAGCTTAACTAGAAGAAAAAAGCCTAAAATGCTAGTGGTAGATGATGAACCAGATAATCTGGACTTGCTCTACCGCACCTTTAGACGAGATTTTAGCGTACTAAAAGCTGAAAGTGGAATTCAGGCTTTGGAAATTTTGGCATCAGAGGGAGAGGTGGCTGTCATTATCTCCGATCAACGAATGCCAGAAATGAAGGGTACAGAATTTTTAAGTAAAACATTGCCCCAGTTTCCTAATACTATCAGAATTATTCTGACAGGATTTACTGATATTGAAGATTTGGTGGAAGCAATTAATTCTGGACAAGTACATAAGTATATTACTAAGCCTTGGGACCCTAATGAACTAAAAAAAGTTGTAGAAAAGGCAGCACATACTTATGAACTTTTGAATCAACGTACTGAAGAATTGCTAAAAGCTCAAAATCAATTGGAATTGTTGAGCAATGTGGTTAATATATCTCAAAATTCTGAGAGAATAGAGCAAGCTCTAGAGGAAATTGCATCTGTCTACAGAGAAGCTTTTCCTTGTGATGTATGTATTTTGCAATTGATTGAGGATAATGCTCTAACTTCAATTGAAGGAGTTAGTAGTAGTTTGGGTGAGGTGGACAATTGGTTAGCGGACGATCCTCTAGCAATTGAAGCGATCGCCTCTCAAAAGTTACAAGCTGTAATGGATGTATCAGCAAATACTGGGCTTTCTAATGCGAAAAATTATCAAGCTTTAGGAATAAATACTCATATTGTTATGCCAATTTCCTATCGGCAAAAACTTATGGCCTTGATGTCCTTACAATGGCAAAAACCAAGTAGAGTACGTCTAGAAGAACTTGAGACAATTAATATCTCTACTCAAATACTGGCATTGGCTTTGAATAGTTTTGCATAGCTGAAATTATCCTATAATCTTTACTTACTAAGTAATTAGGTAGGCCAAATATTTATATTCAGATAAATTTACTTTCCTAGCTCCGCTTCTCTCTACAACTCTACATAAATTTGTTACCGAAAAATCGTGGGTATGCGCCTCCCCTTTTAAGGGGATAAAAAGC
>NZ_CEZPJD010000124.1:0-14257 GCF_983059655.1 Okeania sp. | reverse complement strand
GGTAATATCTACTCCTGTAAATTCAGCTTCGGGAACAAGAGGCAATAATTTTTCAGCAAATAATCCTGTTCCTACACCTAATTCAAGTATTTTTTTCTGACCATATTTCATCAAAGAATAGACTGCATTAGCCATTCCTTGATAATCATAATTGCCTTGGGTCATCAAAAGGTCGTAATAATCAGTAAAACTATCATAATAATCGGTGATATTAGTATATTTATTCATATTGAATTTTGTGTAAATAAAGTGCGCCGCTAAATAAATAGGTTAGCTTTGAGTAATTATAAATATCTGGAAATCAAAGAATTAATTTAATATAGCAATGTGCGCTGGCATATTTACACATTATTTTTTGTACACCTTTTCACTTACTGTATTTTAAGCTGGACATTGTAAATATCTGAGCGCTCATTGCTATGGAAAAGGTAGGCAACAGGCAAAAAGAATATCGTTGATTAGTAAATACACAAATAATTTTATCCATCTACTTAGCACAATAATTTGATTGAAAAAAATCATCAATTTACCGCAAATTTTTGATAATCTTTAAGCAACCATTGAGGTAATTTAGTTATATCCTGAATTTGTAATTGTCCTTGACGACAATATAACATTGCTGCTAATAAATAATTTATAGCTTTTGGTGCTTCTATTCCTTTGGCAAGTTGAGTGGCTAACTGTTGTAGAAATGCTTGTTCGTTACTAGTTAATGCTTGATTTTGCATCCCACTACTGAGTAATGCTTGATAAGCTTTCCCCATTTTTCCTGAGTAAAAAGTTTCTAGTTTTTGTGGTTCTAAATTTATCCAAAAATCAGCCATTTGTTTTCTGATTTTACGCAACTCTTGAACTACAGATTCATCAGATGGATCAATATAGTAAAGATTCACACTGCCTAATAATTGATTGATAAATTTTTGCTGTGAAATGTCTACATCATCTGTTTGATTTGCTGTTAAAACTACATTTTTTTCCGGTTTAACTTCAGCAGTTGTGACTGAAGAATTTTCTAGTAGATGAGGAGATTTAGATTTAAAAGTTTTTTCCAACTTCTGGGCAACTTCTCGACTTTCAAATATCTGTTTATAATCTTCTATCAACCACTGAGGTAAACGATTTTTAGCATCTCGGACTAACATTTTGCTTGGAGGAAAATATAACATTGCCCCTAAAAGTGTATTAATAGCTTTTGGATTAGTTAAACCCATACTTGTTTCAGCTAATTCTTTGAGAAATTTTTGTTCATCTTCAGTCTGAGGTTCGTTTTGAATTCCACTTTTTAATAAAGCTTGATATGCTTGTCTAATTTTGCCTTGATAAGTAGTTTCTAATTCTTGAGGAGTTACAGCTAACCAAAAATCAGCTATTTGTTTACGAATTTCACGTAATTCTTCTATTAAAGATTGGTCAGTAGGGTCAATTTCATAGAGATTTACACAACCAATTAAACGATTGATAAATTCAGAAGTTAAATAATTTTTATCTGTAGATTCTATAGTTTTTGGCGCGTGAATATTCTGCCATTCATGGAATAATTTTTGAAATAATTTACCTATCTCTGTAGAGTAACTAAGACTGTCTAAAAATGAAGGATTTTGCCGCATTTTTTCTTGAATTTCTTGGCGCTTTTGTTGTCGCCACTCGGAATTAGTTGCCAGTTTCACCGCTAAATTAATATAAGTCTCTTCTCCATCAACAATAAGATCCTCGATATTAATTTCCCGTAACAAAGCGGACGCTTGCCTAAACCTTAAGGCATTTCCTTCTACGACAACTGGCGGTAGTCCTACCATTAAGGGATCTACTAGAGAAGTTGCTCCACCGTAGGGGAAAGAGTCTAAATATATATCTGCTAACTCTAAACATTTTTTGATATCTGATTTGCTTGGTAGTGCTTTAATGATGGCCAAGCGCTGACTATCAATACCATGTCGTTCTAAAGTAGCTCGCATTTGTTGGATAAAAGGTCTGACTTGATAAGAATTTGTCCAGTTGGGATTAAAGGGATACAGGACTAAAATAGAATTGGGCACTGCACTGAGAATTTTTGCCCAAGTCTCCCGCATCTCGGGTATGATTTTGTAGAAATTAGCACCAGAAATAAAGATGGTGGTTTCATCGCTTGCCCCCCAACTGGAGCGGTTAGGTTGGACGACTGGAAGAGCGTCGGCAATGGGGTCTCGGAAACATAGTCCGGAACCTTCTAGGTTGACCAATTTTTCCCTATAGTGTTCTTGGGTTGTTTCAGTCGGGGCGGTTAATTTGCCAGAGATATAATAGTCTATGGATTTCATCCCGGTAGTAGTGGGAGAATTAATAGATGTTACCTGGACTCTTGCTAGTCGGTTAATTGCCAGTAAGGTAGAATTTTTGATAGTAGCAGTAATATTAGAAGCGAAAAATAGAAGATCGAGATTGTCGCCACGAATAGTTTGTATTTGATTTTTTATTTCGTTTGGTAATTCTAGGAATTTATCGGCACGACTTTGACAATATTTTTCTAAGGGATGTCCGCTAGATTTTATTGCATAAAGAAATATCTCAAATTTACTCCGGTCTAAATATTCAAATACTGGGAGTAAAGAGTATGTTTCTGTTTGGGGAGAATAGTGATCTTTGAGAATTCCCAAGCGAATTTTTTTACGGTCATCAGGGCGAGACTCCATCGTATAATCTAACTGGAAGCCACTATTTTTAAGAACAAATTCGATAATTTCTGCCCGTTTGACGTAGAGATTTTTTAAATTTGGTGTATTCGTAAAATATATAGGTATCCAATTAGCATTTTCTACAAAAAATGAGGCGATCGCTTGCCATAATTCGGAGTCGGGATTTGTGGATATATTATTATGAACATAACTCAACCATCCATTCATAAAATGATAGTAATTATCTGTTTCTCCTATTTCTTGGAATAGTTGAGGAGAGGCAAACATAAATTTTAAATAGTGTGTAGCAAACCAGTTAGGAATGGGAGCTTTTTCATATTTAAGTTCTAGTCGATCTGCTCTTTGGTAAAGCATACCGGCTAAAAGATGTTTAATGTCTAAAGCTTGATTAAATCCTTTAGCAATATTTGCTTTTATTTCAGTGACAAACTTTTGCTCATTTTCGTTTAAGCTTTCGTTTTTAATACTGCTTTTTAATAAGGCTTTATGTATTTGACCTGGTTCTCCTATATAGGCAATTTTTAAATTTTCTAAGGTATCGATACTTAAACAAAAATCTGCAATTTTTTTTCTAATTTCCTGCAACTTCACTAAAGCAGATTTATCCAAATGGTTTTGTTGGTAAATTTGAATTTCTTGATTAACTTCTGCCAGCGAAGGTAATAAATTAGTTTCAATATTATCTACAGGTTTTTCTTGTTCTATTAACTGAGGTTCTAAAGATACTACTTGCTGATTTGTTGTCTGAATTAAAGAAGTTTCAGCCTCCGTTTCTGCATTAATCAAAATGGAAACCAATAAATTAATTACAGAGGAAGACTTACTGCATTTAAGACCTTCACGCATTTGAGCGATCGCTCCATTAGTATAACCTCCTTTCAACATAGAAGCAGCCATTCTCATTGCTTCTATAGCATAATTTTCCTTAGCTTGATTCGATAATTCTTCAGCCATATTTTTTGGTAAATAAGTTTGAGTAATTTCTATAGCTTTCCTCGCATTTTCTATATTACCGCCAGACTTGATTAAGGAGTAAGTTTCTGAAAAAAAATGTAAACGGAAACAAGCCAAAATTTTCGGTTCAAACCAAATAGGATAAAAAGCAGCTATTCGCTTCCAAATTTCCCAATCAGCGGCCGAAGCAGCTTGGGCACAAAAACCACCCAATTGTTCATAAGTTTCACGTTTAACAACCATTCCCACAACTTGAATACGTTGCTCAACAGTAATCTTTTCTAAGAAATTTTCTACAATACCAGGAGTATCTCTTTCCAACACAGATAAAAACTTTTCTTGGTCATTTTCATCTATATAATAGTGGCGACAAAATGCTGCTCCTACTGTCGTATTTTTTTCTATTCCACGACGCAGTTTTTCATAAAAACCAGGCAAGACAAAATCATCATCATGGAGTAGATGAACCCAATATCCTTTTGCTCTTTGTAGACAAATATTAAAAATTGGAGCTTGACCAATATCTTGGGGAAAATGTCGATAAAAATTAACCCTTTCTCCCCCTACTTTTCGGACAATTGCTTCTATTTCAGTTTGAATTTTACTATCGGGACAATCATTGATTACTTCTATTTGCATTTCCTCTGGAGGAGGTGCTTGTTGCAATACACTCTTGAGAGTTTGCTCTAAATATTTGACCTTTTTATAAGTAGGAATCATCACAGACCAAAACGGTCGATAATTACTATCTGGCAATGGATTAATTTCTGGATATTCAATACCCATTTGATTATTTTTCAGAGTAGCTATTCGAGGAATTTTTTCTATACCTACTTCTACTTGTTGTTCTCTCCTTACCGTTGCCCAAATCCAAGGTTTAGCAGATTTTAAATAAACTAAATTAAACCCCGCTGCCATTAATAAATCTTTTAACTGTTCTTCAGTATAAGCATTGCCAGAAAAATAATATTGCTTATCTTTCGCCCCTTCTTCATCAAAATTTCCTAAACTTTTAGCACTGTGGTCATGTACTTGAATTCTAAAATATCCCCCTGGTTTCAATACCCGAAATATTTCACGAAAATAACTTTTGACAACAGAAATAGAACGGATGTGCTGAAAAACTATCGTCGAAAAAACAAAGTCGTAATATTCATCAGACAACTGTTGTAAATCATAGCCATTATTAACATATACCTCTCCATTCAGTTTTCCATCTGCCAAATATTGCTTGGCAAACTGAATCATTTTTTCCGAAATATCTACACCATCTACCCGTGCAAAATTTTCTCGTAAATACTTAATAAGACGACCAACACCACAACCAATTTCTAATACCTTCCACTCTGGTTTAACAGGGAGACCTTGCAAAATTTGTGGCACCCAATTTTCGATCGACCTTTCCCAAGCTTGCTTTTTTTCTTCTGGGGAAAGAGTATCTATTCCGCTGTAAGCTAACACTCGCCCAAACATAGCTTCATCTAGAGAATTAACATTCCAAAAATGGCGCTGCATTTCTAACTGCTCATGATTTACTGGAAATTGAATTTTGCCTAAATTTTTCTTACCTTCCATAACAGATAATTCCTTTACTTTAATTTGATGAAAAGTCTGAATAAATACATCAGTCATAATCTTAGCCATTTGAGACCAAGAAAACTTTTGAGCTTGTGCTAAACCAGCAGTAATTAACTTTTCCCGAACTTCAGATTTTTGGACTTCATCCAAAGCATTTACCAACCCATTAATATCATTATCATTTATATATAAAGCCGCTGTTCCTGCCACTTCTGGAATTGAAGCATTTTTACAAGTAATAACCGGACAACCACAAGCCATTGCTTCTAAAATAGGCAGCCCAAAACCTTCATATTTTGAGGGATAAACTAAAGCGATCGCTCCTGAGTAAGCTAATTTTAATTCTTGGTCACTCAGTTTTAATAGATGAATTTTATTACCTGAAATATATTGGCTCAACTGAGGCTCTAATTTTTGATTTCCACCTATACAAATAATGTCAAATTTGGCAGAATTTTTGAATTTAGAAAAAGCTTGAAAAAATAAAATAGTATTTTTATAGCCTAGCCAACCTACTCTTTCGCCCACTATCAGAAAGTATGACTTATTAATATGATATTTCAACCGAAAATTAGTAACTTCTTGAGGAGTTGCTCTAGAAAATTTAGGTTCAATTCCGCAGGGAGCTACCCTAATAGAATTTGCAGATATTTGAGGAAAATATTTTATTAGGTCGCGAGCTGTATTTTCAGAAATTGCAATATAAGAAATTGCCTGTTTAATACTACGATGTTTTTCTTGCCATGAAGGACTATTAAGACTTTTTCCTAAAATTTCAGGAATCATGTCATAAGCCATAAATATAGATGGCGTTGAGATAGGTGTTGTGTAATAAGTAGAAATGAAAATATCGGCATTTTCCTCATCACATATTTTCTGCAACATTTGACGATCTGCATCTATTCTTCCGTAGTTATATCCGGGTACAACACGATATTTTATGCCAGGAATTTTAGGTGCAGTTTTTGCTCTGTCAAGCACTAAAATATTTTTACCAAAACTATCTTTTGACCATACTTCTAATAGAGATTTCCAGACACGAGCAATACCTGTATTATTTATTTGGAAAAAGACACCATCTATGAGAATCTTTAAATCCAATTGCTGCTGATTATTTTGTTTTTTTTCTATATTTTTTTCATGGTCTAGTTCAGTTAAAGGTTCTTTCCTTTTCTCAGGTTTATATCTACCCACCTTAAATATGCTGTAAAACTCGCGATTTGATAAACTTTTCTCTGTTAATAGGTGCAGAGATTCTCCATCCGAAAATAAGTTAAGTTTAAACTTTTGAGCAATTACAGATAATGCTTTTTTGGTAAATATAGAAATATGTTGACCTTCTTCCAAAGCATAATACCACCAATCATTAGGACGAGGATTATCAGGTGGTAATAGCTTTGTACTAAATAAAATATTTCTCGTTTTTTGAAGTATTTTATCAATTTCTGCCAGAGGATTTATGAAATGCTCAAATACTTCAAACGCCGTAATTATTTCATATTTCTCCTCCCTATCTATTTCTCCTTCCCATCCTTGATAAAAAATATTCTGGCAATACTTATCATATCCATAAAAATCTAATCCCAAGTCACGCATCATGCGGACAAATAAACCATATCCACAACCATAATCTAGGAATTTACCATTAGCATCAAAAAAGTTAAGAATCAAATTTTCTGTAATCAAAGAAAAATTCTGATTTCTAGAGACTAAACCCACATCACTACTAGCAATTGCTGACCTATAAGCTTCAGCTAACCAATAAGGATTTTCCGTTTGTACAAAACCACAATTAGAACATTGAAAATAGTCAACATTATATTTATTTAAAACCTTAGCCGTATCAAATTGATGCGATATAGAACCACAAACTTTGCAATGAACATTTTGAATCTGTAAACCACCACTAAACATTATTTTTTCTGTAAATTCATCAGCTTGAATATTACGAATAATAGAGGGAGGATGACTTAGAGGAAAAATCATTTCCTCCACAGACATATTCGCAAATCTATTAATACTAGAAGTGTGAGTAGCACCTTGACCAAAACCAATATTAGAAACTAAATTAACCTTGGGTAAAATAGTTAAACCATGATGATTCCAGCAAGCAAATATCCAAGCATAAGCCCAAGAATTAAACCCTTGATAATTCTTCTGAAAAATCTCCGACCAATATTGAACTTCCCTACTATTTTGTAGAATATTTTCTAACCACTTACTATCTCTAAGTTTCGACCATAACTGCATCGAATTATCATAATTTTGCCATGCTCTTCGCCAAGTTGCCCAACCCCAACAATGGGGATAGCGAGAGAAATAATAACTATATTCTGTCGGATTATTACCAAACTGAAAATTATCTCCAGATATAGCCATTACTTGATTATTATCTCGATATCTTTCTAATAACTCCTGACAAAATCGAAAAAAGGTTAGATGAGGTACACAGTCATCCTCTAAAATAATTGCTGATTTTACCAAACTAAAAACCCAATTTAACCCACTAGAAATACGTTCTCTACAACCTAAATTAATCTCAGAATAATTAGTCAAAACCTCACAATTCCAATCAACCTGATCGATTATCTTTCTTGCTGCTATACACTTCTCAACTTCTCCAGATTTATCCAGGCGAGGAGCATCAGCTATTACAAATAATTGAGGAGGCTTTACTTGACGAATTACCTCAAATACTTTTGCCGTTGTATCTGGTCGATTAAATATAATTATAACTACAGGAGTTGTTAATTTAAATTGAGTCATTTTTAGTTTAATAAGGAAGAAGGAAGAGGTAATTTCAGTTATCAGTTATCAGTTATCAGTACCTCCTAATAAAAGCTGATAGCTGACTGCTGACCGCTAAATGCTTACCTCGCTTTATATAAAATATCTTGATGAGACCTTTCCGGTAAAGTCTGATGTATAGAATTAGATAATACTGCAATAGGTTCATATAATGGTCTTAAAAAAGAGTCAATTGCTTTTCTATCTCTATAACGTACTTCTATTAACATAAATTTTGGTCGGTATTTATCAAAATCAATACCTCTCAACACATCTAATTCAAAACCTTCAACGTCCAACGAAAACAAATCTATATTTTCAACTCCATACTTGTCAAGAATTGCAGTTAATGTTCTTACTCGTACATCAATTTCATAACTATGATTTATATTTTGAACTTGACAACCCGCTTTTAAGTGAACTTTTTTTTCCTCCTCTGACTTGATAGCTCCATCAACAAAAGACATGAGATTACAATAGTACATTTTTATATAATCCTGACCATAATTAAAAGGAACCAAAGCATAATTTTCTACCACTGACTTAGACCGATTAATTCTACATTTTTCTGCTAACTCTGGTATTGCTTCTATCAAAATACCTTGCCAGTTTTTGTACTTCTCAAAATACAAAGTGTTACTTTGACTTATCCCATCATTCGCTCCAGCTTCAATAAAAAATCCATTTTCCCAATTTAAGTAAAAAGTAAGTTTAAGATCTAGCTGATTCAAAGCATAAGATTTTCTAATTAGATCTGGTTTTATTTCTAATGCTTTTTGCTGATAAATCTTAGCCTCAAATAATTTACCTTGTTGCTGTAAAATTTGACTAATACTCCAATATATATATGGCGATTTTGGTTCAAGCGTAATAACTTTTTGATAGTAAGCGATCGCCTGCTCTAGTTGACCTTTTTGGGAATAAATTTTGCCTAATTTTGCATAAACTACTGCCAAATTTGGTTGTAATTGTATTGCTTTATGGTAAGAACGAATAGATTTTTCAATTTGACTTTGGGAATAACAGACATCCCCTAATTCTTGGTAAGCTTCAGCAGCATAAGGTTGATTTTTAATAGCTTCGTAACAAGCCAAAATTTGATCATCTTGACTGCCTTGATTTTTATTTTGTCTTTTAGTCATTGCTTCACCTTGACCCAGAGAAATACCCAAACAAGATTATTTTTAGCTTAATAATTTTAAATCTGACAAAAAATCATATCTTTGACAAACAAACTAAGTACAAATTTTAGATTTTTGAGATGCGACTAAACCATAAAAATATATCCGTTTAAATCCTTGATTTTTCAAAAAAATATTGCTAAATTATTTTCCTTTCTATCAAAATTAGAGAAGACTCTCCAGCCAGTTTGTGATAATTTTTTTACATATTTCAACACATTTAACTTTCTCAATACCATCAATAATAATCACCACAATCATAATTATTAATTTCCTCAACATATCTTTGCCTATCTTCTATCAAATATCAAAACTAGCTTCACATTTTGAGAAATATAAGTTGAAATATTAGCAAAATAATCAGGATTATGTTCTACACAAATTACCTACTTGACTCGGTCAGCATACCAAAAAGTTGACCGTCTGCTCCCATATTCAAATACTCGAAAATCATTCTTTAACTTATCTTCAATAAACTCAATAGCTAGATAAGTATACCAGGGAAGAGAATGATAATTGTAATCTATAGCAATCCTATTTTATTTGTGTATAAAAATCTTACCGCTTTTGGGGCACAGGGAACAGATAACAGATAGGAGTTTCAGTTTTTTTATCTACTTTTTATTTAGGATTGCTATATAAATTTTCCCTCTTTGAGTAAATTGAGCCATCCTAAAGTTTCTAGATAGTTCAAATTAGCCATATTATTGGAGCATTGGTATTTGATATGATGAGAATTTAGAGAAACTGATAGAAAAAACTTCTACAGCCAATTACCAATTCAATAGTATAAAAGTAAGAACACTATAATTCTATAACTCTCAGCTAGCTATTAAAGAAACAAGGGTTTACTTAAAATAACCTATAGTAAAAAATTATGAGAACTACTTTTTGAGATTACCATAGACATCTACAAAAAAGAGGGAGTAGGTCGTAGGCGGAAAAAATTAATGAATCTATTACGATAATTAATTTGATTTTTTATAATTAGAGATGTCTCATATAAAAAGTGGTCAATAAATTCTAAAGTTTTACAATTAAATCCATGACCGTTTATATCATGTCTGGATAATTAAGTAGGTCGATGTTGAAAATTATCGTCATGCAAAGGAAGAAGGCATAGGGCAAAAGGGAAGAAAGTTTTGGGCAAGTTTACTTTTTGTTAGATACTTCTGTTTTTTTGCACCATCCTAATCTTAGTGAGAAAAAAACTTTTTCCATTCAAGCCTTTTTTTCCATTCAACATAACTACCTTTTGGTGCGGAATGCTGCCTGCACAGACAACATAGCTACCTTCCTTACTCCAAAATTTAAGTATTCAACCGAACATCATATTACCTGGACTTTAGGAAAAAACAGGTTAAAAATAAGGTCAAACCTTTATAAAGTAATGTTTTTACCTTAAATCAAACGTTTTCTTGGTATATCTACGTTTCAGCCATTTTAAGCAAGTTTAGGTATTTCCCTTGTTAATACTGGATTTGAAGCCATTTTCATTGTAAAAAATCTAAAAGTCCAGTTACTCGATCACCGAACAACATTATGTACTCTAACCACTGTGGTATGATATGAGAAATCAGTTAACATAAGTTAATATACCAGGATTAAAAAATAGTCCCAATAGTATAAAAAAATTAGGAGGAGCAACCCTAGTGAATAATAAAAGGTGGAGAAATGCTGGCTTGTATGCCCTATTAGCAATAGTAGTCATCGCCCTAGCAACAACATTTTTTGAGCAACAATCTCAAACTCTCGAACCCTGGAAATATAGTCAGTTCATTCAACAGGTAGAAAGTAATAACGTAGATAGAGTAATTATAAGTGCTGACCGGACAATAGCTAAAGTAAAAGTAGCCGATGGCACTGTCGTCGAAGTTAATCTACCAAATGACCCTGACCTAATCAACATTCTCACTCAAAATAATGTAGATATTTCCGTAGTGCCTCAGAATGAAGAAGGTATCTTAGTCAAAGCATTAAGCAGTTTATTCTTCCCTATCCTATTATTGGTGGGACTGTTCTTCCTACTACGTCGTGCCCAAAGTGGACCGGGTAGCCAAGCCATGAACTTCGGTAAATCTAAAGCTAGAGTTCAAATGGAACCCCAAACCCAAGTTACATTCGGCGATGTAGCAGGTATCGAACAAGCCAAACTAGAACTAGCAGAAGTTGTAGACTTCCTGAAAAATGCCGACCGCTTCACAGCAGTAGGCGCTAAAATTCCCAAAGGTGTATTGTTAGTAGGTCCTCCGGGAACAGGTAAAACCTTATTAGCTAAAGCTGTAGCTGGGGAAGCAGGGGTGCCATTCTTCTCCATCTCCGGTTCAGAATTTGTAGAAATGTTTGTCGGTGTAGGTGCTTCCCGGGTCCGTGACTTATTTGAACAAGCAAAATCTAACGCTCCTTGTATAGTATTTATAGATGAAATTGATGCAGTAGGTCGTCAACGGGGTGCTGGTTTAGGTGGTGGTAATGACGAAAGGGAACAAACCCTCAACCAGCTACTTACCGAAATGGATGGTTTTGAAGGCAATACAGGTATCATTATTATTGCGGCCACTAACCGCCCGGATGTTCTAGATGCTGCCCTACTCCGACCAGGTCGTTTTGATCGTCAAGTAGTAGTAGACCGCCCTGACTATGCAGGTCGTCTCGAAATTCTCAATGTTCATGCCCGTGGTAAGAGTCTTTCTAAAGATGTAGACCTAGAAAAAATTGCTCGTCGAACTCCTGGATTTACTGGAGCAGATTTGTCTAACCTATTAAATGAGGGAGCTATTCTGGCAGCTCGTCGCAACTTAACAGAAATCTCTATGGACGAAGTTAATGATGCTATTGACCGGGTATTAGCTGGCCCAGAAAAGAAAGACCGAGTAATGAGCGAGAAGCGCAAGGAACTTGTAGCATATCATGAAGCTGGTCATGCTTTAGTCGGAGCGTTGATGCCTGATTATGACCCAGTACAGAAAATTAGTATTATTCCTCGTGGTCGTGCTGGTGGCTTGACTTGGTTTACTCCTAGCGAAGACCGGATGGACTCTGGTTTGTACTCTCGTGCTTATTTACAAAATCAGATGGCTGTAGCTTTGGGTGGTCGTCTTGCTGAGGAGATTATTTTTGGTGATGAAGAGGTAACGACTGGTGCTTCTAACGATCTACAGCAGGTAGCCCGTGTGGCCAGACAAATGGTGACTCGGTTTGGGATGAGCGATCGCCTTGGTCCAGTTGCTCTTGGTCGTCAGAATGGTAATATGTTCTTAGGACGAGATATTATGGCAGAGCGTGACTTTTCAGAGGAAACTGCTGCTGCTGTTGATGATGAAGTGCGCAATTTGGTAGAGCAAGCTTATCGTCGGGCAAAGGAAGTATTAGTAACTAACCGTCATATTTTGGATAAGTTAGCCGAGATGTTGGTTGATAAGGAGACTGTAGACTCTGATGAGTTACAGGAGTTATTGGCAACTAATGATGTGAAGATGGCGGCTTTGATTTAGGCAGAAGGCAGTCAAGTAGGGTGCGTTAATGAAATGTAACGCACTTCCTCTGTCAAATATTTCTATCTCAAGTCTTTTGGTTAGTGCGTTTATGCTTGGCTAACTACTTATCTTTTCTGCTTTGGTGCTTCAGAAAATGTGTTGACTGTTACTCTATGCCCACAGGGATTATGACACGGATATACGGATTATTTGACTATTCATCTCCTCTGCTTGGGTAGCAAATGTACTAATATCATGTCCGGATAATTAGCGATCAAAAAAGTTTTTGTTTGTATAGCGCTGTGCGCAGGCAACAGGCAACAGGCAACAGGCAACAGGGGGAATAAATTGCTGATCATATAAGACTTTTAGCTATTAGGCCCATCCTGCAATTTGTAAATATACCAGCGCTCATTGCTATAGTAGGGCTTTAGCCCTTGAGATATCTATATTATTGCTAGAGCAATACTACGAGCTGTAATTATAACTATTCAACCGGACATGATATAACTGCTGCTCTAGGCTATGGAGTATTCAGGAATTTTTTCCCAGGAGCAATGCCACCTACATTTTCATTTTATGAAGCTCCGAAAAAAATTGCAGCTCAAAGGAATTTCCATTGCATCCTTACAATAATTCTGATATCATTATACTTAAATGGGGTTGTTCGTCCATGTGCATGACTTTTTATTCAACTAAATTTCTTGACTCAGAGGTGATAGAAGATCCGTTCTGCTGCGCGACCGAGTATTCATGAACTTTTTCCCAGGAGCAATACTAGAAATATTTTCATTCTCTGAAGCTCAAAAGCTACTTACTTAATCCCTCATCAAATCTTTCCATCCATAGCTATTGAGTAGGAAATTACCAAACTTCTCATTCTCTGAAGCTCCGAAAAAACGCAGCTCAAAGGAATTTCCATTGCATCCTTACAAAAATTCTGATATCGTAAGAGTTAGATGGGGTTGCTCGTCTATACACATGACTTTTTATTCAACTAAATTTCCTGACTCAGAGGCGATAGAAGATCCGTTCCGCTGCGCGACCGAGTATTCATGAACTTTTTCCCAGGAGCAATACTAGAAATATTTTCATTCTCTGAAGCTCAAAAGCTACTTACTTAATCCCTCATCAAATCTTTCCATCCATAGCTATTGAGTAGGAAATTACCAAACTTCTCATTCTCTGAAGCTCCGAAAAAACGCAGCTCAAAGGAATTTCCATTGCATCCTTACAAAAATTCTGATATCGTAAGAGTTAGATGGGGTTGCTCGTCTATACACATGACTTTTTATTCAACAAAAATTGCTTACTTGATTGTAAACAATCAAATCAACGGCAATTTGTATTACAACCAAAATGGCAGTAACAGTGGGTTTGGCAGTGGTAGTTTATTTGCCTATTCAGAAGGAAGTCATACACTAAAAGCTACTGATTTTTTCATTGATAATTAGAGTATCGGAATTCCATAATTAAGGAATAAAAATGTAGGGGTAATCTACTCATGGTTCACCTGCCAATCAGTAATAATTATATTTAGTAGAAACATAGCTTAGGAAATTATCACTCAGTCATTTCAGTTATCAGTTATCAGTTATCAGTTATCAGT
>NZ_CEZPJD010000123.1:0-14282 GCF_983059655.1 Okeania sp. | reverse complement strand
TAACCAAGAATGGGAATTAAGTTATCAGGAGAATGATGTACTGGTATTTCAGAGGGAAGAAGGAAGAAAAAATAAGGAAGAAGGAGGAAGCATTTAAGTACGATAAAACTATCATTTATTTCGTCAATTACCTGCAATTAAAATGTTCAGTAGTTTCCCTTTTTGATGGAGGTTAAGGTAAATCGTTTGGGCATCATCTAAAACTTCTTTTCATGTAAGCATTCAGCCGTCAGCTATCAGCTATCAGCTATGAGTTATTAGCTCATTATCAGCTCAAAAGAGGAATTAGTCTCCAAGGAGAATTAAAACTTATAAAAAAATGTCTTTAGCTAACTTTAGTAATTTCTTGAATATGTTCAAAAGCTGTTTGCGCAGCATGACCTAGGAAATGCTGAATTCTGATAGCTGAATGCTTACCTTTTCATCTGTAGGTAATAGAAAGTAAATCTCAATTTTTGAGAAACGGTATAATATTCCAGGACTTACGCATAACCACCAAATAGTAGTAGGGGTTAACGGCAGTTAACCCCTACAAATGATCTATAATATGGCAAAAAATCTCTAAATAGAAGTATACTCAGCAAATATTACTTAATGCTGTCAAGAGTCAGACTTGGCTGGCAAAATTTGCTTCCTTATTCCTTCTTACTTCTTACACAATTTCTCCATGAAGTTGCACTTAATATTAAAGATGAAAATAGTCAGTTTAATAAAGTCTGAGCAATAATTATTAAGCACATTGTTAGTAAGCATTCAGTCGTCAGCTATTAGCTAGCCTCCTACGGAGGAACTACGTTAACAGCTATTAATTTTGAGGAAGGTAAAAATAATTGAGAAATTGAGACAGAATAAAAGTTACTGTCAAAGTCCTCTTCCTAAACCTCAAAAGTAATCAACAATTACTAATTGCTGAATGCGAGTGCATTCCGTAGGAATAGCTGACTGCTAATAGCTGAATGCTTACCATTGTTACAGAGAAATAGTATTACTCCCTTGTCAGACTCAGTTGCTAAAATTTTCTTCCTTCTTCCTTCCTTACTTTTTCCTTCTAAAAATGCTAATTATCAAACAACTAAAATCTGCTCCTCTATCTACAATAACTATCATTGCTGCCATAATTTTATTTATATGTAGTAGTACGCGTCATTTATTATTTCAATCTAGCGCTTTTGAAATGGGAATTTATGACCAAGTTACTTATTTAATAAGTCAAGGTTTACCCCCTATTTCTTCCTTCTTAGAAGTACATCATTTAGGTAATCATGCTGCTTGGTCAATGTATCCCGTGGCATTACTTTATAAAATTTATCCTTCCGTCTATTGGTTATTACTAATACAAGCCATTTGTTTAGCAATAGGAACAATTCCTACCTGGAGTTTAGCGCGTCATGCTGGCTTAAATAAAAAACTTGCTTTTGCTATGGCAATAGTTTATTTATCATACCCAGTAGTATTCAATCTCAACTTATTTGATTTTCATCCAGAAGTAATGGCATTGCCAGCAATGTTAGGAGCAATTTTAGCAGCAAAATTAGATAAAACTCTTTGGTTTTGTATAGCTATTCTTTGGGTTTTAGGTTGTAAAGATGCTTTATCTTTACCTATAGCTGGAATGGGTTTTTGGTTATATTTCTATGAAAAAAAACGACTGTGCGGAGCAATAGCGTTATTTGCTGGTACAGCTTGGTTTATTATTGCTACTCAAGTATTGATACCTTATTTTAAAGATGGTCAACCACCAGGAGGAGTCGGACGTTATCGATATTTAGGAGGCTCCATACAAGAAATTTTACTGAATATGCTTTTAAGACCAGAACTGGTGTTTGGTAAATTAATTTCACTGAAAACTCTAGAATATTTACTATTACTAAATCTGCCCGTAATTTGGTGGGTTGCTCCTAAATATTTAACTCCTTTAATAGCAGCTTCTCCCGTTTTTGCGATGAATATTCTCTCTAAAATTGATGCTCAAAGAGATTTAATTCATCAGTATTCTTTGCCAATATTACCTTTTTTATTAATGGCTGTAATTTATACTATTGCTGATGGAAAATGTGGTTTATGGTATTGGCTATTGAACTTACGCCGACCTCAAACAGATAAAGCTGAAAATATATCTACAATAGTTGGCGATCGCTTACCAAAATTTATAATTATTTGGTCTTGCATCGGATTTTTAGCTTTAGCTAAATATGGATATTTTTGGTCTATTTATTTAGATTATCTAGATACTTGGCAAGCAGCACGAGAAGCTATTGCTTTAGTGGATACAAAAGGTGGTGTTTTTACTACTTCTGAAATTACGCCTCATTTAACTCATCGTCAGTTTATTAAGTTAATTGTGGAAGAAGATGAATTACCAAGAATTGAAGCATTAGTTGAATATGATTATATTTTGGTAAATGTACGTCATCCAGGCTGGAAAAGTAGTCAAGAATATTCAAAAAAATTAGTAGATAAACTCAAAGTTGATTCTGAATTTCAGCTTAGTTACGAACGGGATGATGTTTATTTGTTTAAAAAATTAGGTATAGCGCTACGCACAAGTCAAAAGTTAAAAGTAATCTCTGAGTGAGTTTTAAATGCTCAAATGCGTGGAGAGCGATCGCCTATTACCGTTTATTTAAACTATTTAACTGGGCATAATATTATCAGGACTTAGGCAGTACAAGGTATTTTCGTCATTGCGACCGACAGGGAAGCAATCTCAAATCCTAATTTTTCCTACCTCATGCGTAAGTCCTGATTATTTAATTCATGCTACTCTAAAAAATGAAAACACAATTGGAGGGGGCTAACAATGACTACAGAAACATCTCCCAAAGCTGAACAGGAACGTCAACGGGCTAAAAGTCTGGCTGCGAAACTAAAAGAGTTAGGGGTCGATCCTGATTCTGTCTAATATCAAATCTGGTAGTAGGGGGGTTTCATGTCGCGGAGCAAAACGGCTGTTCGCCCCTACAATATTGATAACGAGTCTTTTTTTCTAGACAAAGATTGTCTCTCCCGAAATTCCGCTTTGGCTTTATCGTCCCAACCTGCATACTTGAGACAAGCTTCTGCTGCTTTATCTATGCTTAACGAGGTCAGGATGAAATTGTAGCTGATTACATCCTGCTTTTAAGCAATCTTGCCAATTTCCACCCCGCCACAAGCGCACGGTCTTGTCGAAACTCCCACTGAGAATCTGTTTCCCATCTGTACTAAAGGTGATTTCTATTACAGCTCCTGTATGACCTTCTAAAGTATGAAGAAGTTGACCCGAATTATCCCATAAGCGCAATGTGTTGTCATCAATGTTTGAAAGGCAGGTCTGGTAAGGAGAAAATCAGCGATCGCGATCGATGCCATCAGCCATGCTTGAATCAGTTAGCCTCCTGGAAAGGAACTGCCTTAAGAGGTGGATGATGGATGTAGACCTGCCATCAATATTCACAACGCGATCGGAGAAATACTTTTCCTACTATTGCCTGTTTCCTGTTCCCTGCTATGGATAACCGCGGGAGTCTGAAATCCAATATTAAAAACAGGACTTACGCAAAGGCACTACATATACGTAGATAAAAACTATAGCACTATAGTAAACATGACATTTTTATCGAAAAAATGCGTAAGTCCTGAAAAATAAAAACACACATAACAATTTGCTTACAACAGTGTGGCAAAATTTTTCATCCAATCAGTATTACTCAGGATAGGTAGATTAGGTATGGTACTGAGTCCAGTTTACTTACAGCGCTTTCACTTAAGTAGACTACAAAATTCTTTTGCGTTAAGGAGTAGCAGTACAACCACGTCGGCGTTAGACGCAAGCGGCCGGAACCCGCGACGACGCCAGCTCCCTTGCGGAACGCCGACTCCTGTGAGGGAATGCTGACCAAGAGAGGGAGCAGGAGGAGACTTTGGCCACTGTAGTCTATCTATAACTGAAAACTGCTATCAGGATTTTTTATATTAAAGGTAAAAGAAATTTATAATAATCTCATGTGGACATCTCTGATAATAAAAAATCAAATCAAATACAGCACAAAAATTATCAATTTTTTTCCCCTACTCCGTCTTTATGGAGGAGATATCTAATCAATATTAATGTTATGTCCGCTTGAACACTTATGAGATAAGAGAATAGGAAGTACTGTAACTGGGATAATAGGGATATTTGCTCTGTGTAAGAGGATAGGTTTTTTGCAAATCCAGACTTGATATCAGTAGTTTCACTTTTTATGAAGCTTTTATGAAGCAAAAAGTTCCGTATTTTCTACCTAGTAACGTCATAAGTCTTCAGTAATAATAAGGACGTTGAAACAAACAAAGACTGTTAAGACAACAACTGATAACTTACTAAAGGAGATATAAACAATGACTACTAACTACCTCAAGCAAATTACACTCGCTACTATCGGAACTGGTTGTATTGCTCTTGGCGTCGCTACTGAAGCTCAAGCATTTGGCACTTTGAATATATCTAATGAACTAGGTTTTATCGGAGATACTGATACCCTTGAGTTTTCCGATAGTGATATTGAGTTCTTTGGAACAGGAGATTTCGACTTCCTGGCAGGGGATATTGGTTCAGTTTATCAGGGTCCGTTAGATGTTCCTGGAGGTCCGGTTGATTCTTTCTTCACTTTTGGTGATAATGCTCCCTCCACTTTTGACCTTGAGTCTATAACTCTTGCAGGTACATTAGGTGATTTCGTCATGTATAACTTGGCAGGAACCATCACAGATGATATGGGGAAAACTTTCAGAGTTGAAGGTGGTTTAACCAGTCAAATGAGTGCAGCTTCAGGTGCAACAGGTTCTTCTTGGTCAGCAACTTTAGAAAAAGTTCCTGAGCCTACAACAGTTTTAGGTTTAGGTGTGGTAGCTGCTGCTTCTGCTTTCGGTTTGAAAAAGAAAAATAGCTAGGTTGCTGAAGTTATTAAACCAGAGTCGTCAAGTTGGATTTGATAATTGCTCGGTCTATTTAGGGTTCCTCAATTAACGAATGTGTCTCAACACAACAAGCACATCTGAGAACTTAACAAGAGTGAATTAGAGCTAATAGGATGTTTGAGCATCTCTATTATAAATTTCTAAAAATTAAAAACTAAACCAATTGCGCTCCATAAATTATCAGTTATTTATCCCTATTCCCTACTACCTATAGGTGGAGAAGATATCTAATCAATATTAATATCATGTCCCCTTCAATAGTGATTAAATCAGGGAGTAAGGAACAGTGTAACTGGGATAATAGGGATATGAGAGGATAGGTTTTTTCCAAATCCCTATGCTTCAGACTTGATATCAGTACTTACACCAGTTTTATGAAGCATTTATGAAGCCAAAAGTTCCGTATTTTCTACCTAGTAACGTCATAAGTCTTCAGTAATAATAAGGATGTTCAAAAAAACGAAGACTGTTAAGACAACAACAAAACCACTTACTTACTTAAGGATAATAAACCATGATTACTAACTACCTCAAGCAAATTACACTCGCTACTGTCGGAACTGGTTGTATTGCTCTTGGTGTTGCCACTGAAGCTCAAGCATTTGGCACTTTGCAAATATCTAATGAAAGAGGTTTTATCGGAGATGCTGATACTATTGAGTTTTCCGATAGTGATATTGAGTACTTTGGAACAGGAGATTTCGACTTCCTGGCAGGGGATATTGGTTCAGTTTTTCTGGGTCCGTTAGATGTTCCTGGAGATCCGGTTGATTCTTTTTTCACTTTTGATAATGCTCCCTCCACTTTTGACCTTGAGTCTATAACTCTTGCAGGTACATTAGGTGATTTCGTCATGTATAACTTGGCAGGAACCATCACAGATGATATGGGGAAAACTTTCAGAGTTGAAGGTGGTTTAACCAGTCAAATGAGTGCAGCTTCAGGTGCAACAGGTTCTTCTTGGTCAGCAACTTTAGAAAAAGTTCCTGAGCCTACAACAGTGCTAGGTTTAGGTATGGTAGCTGCTGCTTCTGCTTTCGGTTTGAAGAAGAAGAATAGCTAAGTTGTTGAAGTTATTAAAACTTAGTTTAGTCGTCAAGTTTGATGTGATAATTGCTCGGTCAATATAGCGTTGCGGAATTAAGGGATGAATCTCAAGAGAACAAGCACATCTCAAAACTTAATAAACGTGAATTAGTTCTCATAGAGTGTTCGAGCGTCTCTATTAGAAATCTCCAAAAATTAAAAATTAAATCAATTCTTATCCATAAATTATCAGTTATTTCTACCTGAAAATATTTGATGTTTCGTGTAAGTCCTGTATTACAGCGGTTTTCATTTCAGTAGACCACAGCAGGAGTGTTAACGATAGTTATGACGATGTGGTTCATCAATCTGAAAAGCGCTATCTATTACTAAAGAACCCTTATGGTATCTTTACACGCGTATGTGGTTTTGGCTGTCCTTCTTAGAACTCAGCCCTGGTGAAGTCAAGAGCTTCAGTTAGAGAATAGGGGAAAAATCTGATGCGACACTGTATCGCCTTTAGGCGTAAAGGAAGGCGCATCAAGCAGGTAGAAAAATGCTTCCATCTCCCCTACTCCCCCACCTAGAAATACTCAGGCAGAAGGATAAAATTAAATAACTGAGATTAATTCAACAATTCGATCGCTCGTCCCTTCAACGCCTCAGCTGTGATACCATTAAAAGCCATCACCTGACCAGCACTTGAAGCAGTCTCACCCCGGCGCCAAGCAAAGGTATCCCGCTTAACCTGACTCCGTAACATAATTGGCTCCAACATCAAACTCGCGCCACCAGTAACCCCGATCAATGCGTTACCACCGAATAATTTTTCAAACCCAGCATCATCTAAAAATCCACCATCAGCTTCAGAGCAAGTATCCCAACCTGTATCCTGGGGACGATACAAACGCCTGGGGTTGATTACAGAAACTATCCGCACGCCTACACCTTCAGTTTCCAGAGCAGCAGCAGCTTCAAATACTGGAATTAATGGCATATCTCCGACCACTGCAAACACAACAGTCTTATCCCCGGCAACCTCAGACAAAACAACAGCACCATTCTGTAACCCTTGTCTTGTCTGCTCAAAAGTTGTCCGAATAGGTAACGGTGACTTACTCGCAGTAATTGTCACACCCTTATTCTTAGTAGTCAAAGCCCAATCATAACAAACTTGAATACTATTAGCATCGGGTGGAAACAGTGCAAATACATTACCATTGCGCATCATTGCTGCAAAGTAAGCCTCAATTTCCGGGCGTTGATGGGTCCAACCATTGCGTCCCTGTTCCAATGCACCCGCAGTAAATAATGTAATTGTTGAAGGAGTGAGGTGACGTAACTCTGCCATTGCTTGAGTAACAGTCTGCCAAATAGGTACACCGTTAATAGCGAAAGATTCATAGGAACACCAAACTGTACGCGCTCCCATCAATGCTAGACCTGCAGCCATACCAGCACAAGCATCTTCGCTCAAAGGTTCATAAACCTGACCTTTCGGACCTTGGAAATAAAGGTCGTCAGAGGTGGGGTGAATAATTTTCAACGCCTGGTTGACATTATTAATACCCGATGCAGCATTACCGTCAGCATTTGTGAGCAAGAAATTAGGGTCTTTTTGCCCGACGTGAGCTATTAATGCTCCCATTGCAGTTGTCGCAACTTTCTTTTCTCCATCAACTGGAAATTCTTCTAAAGGTAGTTTTCCTAAATCTGGCAATGGGTATTCAAATTCAGTGACAACTGTTTTAGAAGCAGGCCCCCCACCAGCACGTTCACAATTTTTCCGGACTAACTCCCAACCTGCTACTGGTAAAGCACGTTCTTTGAGAGCGTCGATCATGTGGGGACTGTCGAGAGTATCTTTAGGATAGAGGTTATGAGATTTTGAACCTCTAGCATGAACTCCTGTACCCTTAAGTTGTTTGATAATAAAAATGGTGAATTTGCCACCGAGAGCAGATTTTGCAGCTTTGTCAACATTTTCTAATACAGCTTTTGTGAATTCTAGACGCTTTTCAAAAGAGAAAGCACTGCTATCTATATAATCTCCTGCTTGATTTTTGTCGTCGAAATCTTTGGCATCTACCAGTATTACTTCTACGAAACCGTTGCCTTTCCAATAGGCAATCATTTCTTCATTGGTTTTGGTAGATACCATGCTATGGTGTTCTTGACTGTAACCATTCCACACTAATACTGGTAAAAAGTTAGTAACATCCGGATAAGCAGTATTAAAGTGTGCCATGGCACTTACTGGATATGGTTCGCCCATACCGCCATCTCCCATGGTAAAGGGAAATAGAGTGTCGCGGTGTAATAGTGCTGCTGCCATGGCGAAGTGTTGCCCTTGACCTAGTGGTCCAGCAGGGTTGAGTAAACCAGGGATGTATCCAGATAAGTGTCCGAGAAGTCCGTGCATTTCCCGGAAGCGATCGCGCATTTGCTGTACAGTGGAAATTTCCATGTCCTCTAGGGAGCGGTCTAGAAATGCAGCGCTATAAAAACCGGGGGCATGATGCCCGACTTCTGTCATAATATTTTTGTAGCCTAACATTACGAGTGCTGCATAAGCTTCAGCTTGACTAGCAAAACCACCAGGGTGTCCTGATGCTTTACTGCCTGTGACTTGTAGCATGAGGTAACGGAGAGCATCAGCATAGAGGAGGGTTTGATATACCCCAGCAGGGTCGTTTGGTGAAGCGATCGCTTTACTTCCTTCTGCTATTGCTGGAGTATTACCGTGGGTCTCGAAATCAGGCCAAGCTTCTCCAAAGTATTGGATACCTTCGCAAAAATCTGGAACTGTTGTTGGTTTTGGCGTTGTTGCAGTCATACAAATTTATCTGTAATTTTTATCTCTTTAATTTTCAGTTAACAATAATTTAACATCTACGGGGATCGATGTTAATTTCTTTTACTTTGCATAGTAATAAGCTCTAGCAATGTTTATCAACTTATATCTAAATTGAAAAAAACTTAACAGTTCAAGTCATTAGAAAATAAAAAAGATAACTAGATAAGAACATGACTACAACTCAACTATCAATGCCAAAAGCTCCTACTCTCATTCAACACCTCCAATGGGTGGTTTACTTATTGACATTTTTTCATAAATGTGATTAAAAGTATGATGATGTATTTCAAGTTCAGCTTGATGGTCTGTGAGTATTCTTCAGTCAATCCCAGGCCATTATTAATTTTTTAATAACAGTCTCTAAAAGAAAATTGCTTTTCAAGGATTTTTTGGCCTCAACAACAAAATTGCGAGATATAGCACTACGTAATTAGGGCGCGGACAATACTAAATGCTGAAAATAAGTCAGCAGAGATTACTTTTGTACGGGCAAACGGCCGTTTGCTTCGCATAACTATCGTTAACGCCCCTACTGACTTTTGACTTCTAACTTGCCCGTAGCGAGATACACCACTAATACTTTTATATTATTTTTGGGTGCATCTCCTCACAAACAAATATCTGAAGGATATAATGAATTTAGGTTTTAAAATTGACGTAGGTTTGCCAGAAATTAGACCTGTGAACCTACATTTTTTCTTTCTGCTTACGTTTCAGGAAAGTTGTGCCTAAAGCACTTAGGGCTAATAAACCTAAAACTGAAGCTGGCTCAGGTGTTTTTTCGATATCCCCAACTGTAAAATCATCAAATGCAAAAACATCTCCCTGCCCAGTAGTTCTCAAAAAGTCAACAGACATAAATTTTTCAGAATGATCCTCCGCAACTATACCAAAAAAGAGGACTGAACCATCTGTACTACCAAACCTTCCGACTGTATGAGGAACTGCAAAGGTCTCTATTGTTCCGTTTGATAGCTCTACCGCGAGCTGACCACCAAAATCACCAATATCAATACCATAGAAACCAAAAGCCCCAACTGCTGTGTCAAAGTCTACCTGAAAGTTATTAGATCCACCTGTTGATAATTCCCAGAAGTTAGTACCAGAAGTACCGTATCGACCTGCACTCGCGCTACCAACAGGAACAGACCGTATTCGTCCGCCCCCACCAGAAAGAGTAGCTGTAATATCAGAATCAGGGAAAGTTAAATCTAATGGTCCACTTGTTCCTGTAGCAAATCCTTCAAAATCTTCAGTTCCTACCCCAACTAAATTAGATAGAAAATCGGATTCAGCAGCAGAGGCATTGGGAAAAGAAGCCAGAGGTACAGAACTACTATTATTCAAGTCTTCTCCAAAGAAAATTTGAAAAGCCTGTGCAGGAACGTTGCCAAAAGTTATGATAGTACCAAAAGCAAGGGCACTAGAAACAATAGTTCTGGTGAGTTTGACACTTTTTACCGCAGCAACAGTTTTGTTCAACATGATTAAATCTCCTGAGAAAATTCATTACCTGATATTGTTTCAGCGCTACTCCGGAAATTTATGCAAAAATTTCTTGCCTCACGAGATAAATAAATGCCTGAAAAGCTGTGACAGTATAGAATAGAGAAAATAAAAATTACATAATAAATCAAATTTTGAAGAAGGCAGAAGGCAGAAGTCAGAAGGCAGAAGGCGGAAAGAAAAATTGCTTATCGATTCAAACCCCAAGCAATTTCAAACATTTTCATAAGCTCCAAGAGAGTTTCATCTTTTGAATTTCAAAACAATCAAAATTATCCTGAAAATATCCAACACCAGGATATTACTCGAGATATTCCATAGAAATTAAGGTAAATTGTTATAACAGTCGAAGCAAAGGCTAGGACAGATCAAAAGCTTAAAACTCAGACAACGTAATACTTTTTCTTCTTCCTTCTTCCTTCTGCTATCTAATTAACGATAATTTGTAAATTGTAATGGCACTGGTAAATCTTCTTCCTTTAATCTTTGCATTACTGCTTGTAAATCATCTTTAGACTTACCAGAAATTCTGACAGAATCACCTTGAATAGATGCTTGTACTTTCTTAAATTCATCTTTAATCAACTTAGTGATTTTTTTAGAAATTTCTTGAGTAAGACCTTTTTGCAGTTTAACCTCTTGTCTAACTCTACCGCCACTAGCAGATTCTACCTTACCAAAATCAAATATCTTTAACGATAAATTACGTTTTGCTGCTTTAGTTTGTAAAACAGTATGAACTGCATCTAAAGCAAATTGACTACTGGTATTAATAGTAATTGTATCTTCTGCCAATTCTAATGTCGTATTAGAATCCTTTAAATCATAACGAGCTTTTATTTCTCGTTCAGCTTGGTCTATAGAATTAACTAATTCTTGTCTATCAAAATCGCTGACAATATCAAAAGATGATGTAGATGCCATAATTATTTAATATATATTACTTTGATCTAATTTCTAAGTATGAAAAATTTAACTACATTAATATAGCAGTTGTAGAAAAAGTTAGAAAAGTTCAAAAGTTAGAGATTAACACAAAATAATACTTTTCCTTCTTCATTTCTGCTATACCGTGAATTAATTTGAGATTTTTGATTGAAAAAAAACTCTCTATATCGTTTATATTTCAGGTCTTGGTATTAGAAAAATTTTTCCTAATACCAACAAATAGTATTACATTTAAGTTTTAATTGAGAAACAGAGACTATTCTAAATTAAGCCAGAATCATAGATTAAAAATTATTAATACTAATCAAACTGAGAATAAATAAAATAGCACTACTAGTAGTGCTAACAACAAACATTAGCGATCTGCCAATAGGCACATTCAAAATATAGAATATTGAGTAAAAAAATCGCCCAACGACAAAAGCAACTGCCGCTCCTATTGCCCAAATAGAATCTTGTTGTGTTAGATATGCCATAAAAGAAGCTGCTGTAAACACAGTAAAAGTTTCAAAAGAATTTTGATGTGCCCAAGTTGCTCTCTTCGCATAATCAGGTAATTTTTCAAACATAGCCCGAGGCGCACTCTGGTCATAGCCTACTTTAAGACGACCGTAGGCTACTACTAAAAAAGGTGCGTAGACTAGCACTGCTGCTATTACTATGGAATCTAATAATATCGATGATGCTGGTAACTCCAACAAACTCATTTTTTTTTGTTATATTAATCTAGATAGAATAGAGTTACTACTTTACGTTGTTCTTCTGCATCTTGACAAGTCTTCAACAAGGTATTACTTTCGTGAAAAGCAAAGCAAATAAGCTGTTGACATCTAGAAATAATTTCCTGATTACATATAGAGCTTGCTTCAGCTAAAGATAATTGGTCGTTTTTAGGATTTTCCACTAAATGAATAACCTTATCTAGTTCTTGACGAGATTCTCTTGGTTGCCGTTTCATACTTTGAGGTAAAATAACAGTAACTAGGTTAGGATCGGCTCTCATTGCCCCCCGAACTACTGCTAAATTAGTACCTGTTGCACCTGATGTAATAACATGATTCGATCCTAAAACCAAGGCATAACTTAACAACTCAATTAATTGTTGATGAGTAATAGGAACATGACGAGAACCCAACATAGCAATTCGTTTAGAACCTGTTTGTTGGATTGCTAAAAGTTCCTGTAAAAAATCATCTACCTTGGGAATATCAATTGATTGACTCAAAGATTTTATCTACTGTAATAAAACTTCCTCAAGGATTATAACAATTAAATATATTTTTGTACATCTATAAATATGTAGGAAAAATAACAATTGATCGTTAAAAATCAATCGCTCAAAACTCCAGCATGGGCAAAGGTTTTTGCTGAACCAGCTCAAGAATTCCCACCTACTACTTTACCTATTATTTCTGGTGTTGTCCCCTCTGGATTAAAAGGTTGTTTATATAGAAATGGTCCTGCTAGATTATCCCGTAATCAACAACAAGTAGGACACTGGTTTGATGGAGATGGTGCAATTCTAGCTGTGCATTTTAATTCTTCTTTTCTGAAAGGTCAAGAACCTTGGGCTACTTATCGTTATGTACAAACAGCCGGATATCAGCTTGAGACAGAAAAAGAAAGATTTATCTTTGGTGGTTATGGAATGAACCCTCCAGGAAATCTGTGGGATAAGCTCACTCAACCAATAAAAAATGCTGCTAATACTTCAGTTTTGGCTTTACCAGACCGACTTTTAGCACTATGGGAAGGTGGACATCCCCACAGTCTAAATTTGGAAACCTTGGCAACTTTGGGACTAGAAGATTTAGGAGGCTTAGAAAATTATCAAAGCTATTCAGCACATCCTAAAATAGATAGTGGCACAGGTGATATCTATAACTTTGGAGTAACTCCTGGGCTAAATAGTTCGCTCCATATCTACCGCAGTAATAGTACTGGAAAAATTCAGCAAAAAGGTCTGATTCCGATATCTGGCGTCCCTCTAATTCACGATTTTGTATTAGCAGGCCCATATCTAATATTTTTTATTTCACCAGTACGTTTAAAACTACTGCCAGCCTTTACAAAGATCAAAAGCTTTAGTGATGCTTTAACCTGGCAACCAGAGCTAGGAACACAGATTTTACTGATCGATCGCTCATCTCTACAACTCATCACTCGTCAAGAAACGGAACCCTGGTATCAGTGGCACTTTGGCAATAGCTATGTAGACTCGGATGGCACAGTATTAGTTTACTTAATCCGTTATACAGATTTTGACCAAACAAATAAGTACCTTCAAGAAGTACCTACTGGCCAAACTCATACTCCTGCTAATGGGATATTCTGGCAGATACGCCTAGACCCTAAATCTGGTCGTATCATTGATAGTTATAAATTATTGGATATTCCCTGTGAGTTTCCTTCTGTTGCTCCTGCTGAGGTCGGAAAACCATCTCGCTTTACTTATTTGTCAGTTCATCAACCAGGGATAGATATTAGTCAAGAAATGTTTGGGGCGATCGCCTGTTTCGACCATCACAAAAATATCCTCACTACTACCAATTTAAGGCCAAATTGCTATCCGATGGAACCTATCTATGCCCCTGATGCTGAAGATTCTGAGAAAGGATGGATATTAACTGTTATTTTTGACGGCGAGCGCAACTGTAGTGAGGTCTGGATATTTGATAGTTCTAATTTAGATGCCGAGCCTGTTTGTCAGCTAGCCTTACCAGAAGTTATACCAATGGGTTTCCACGGTACCTGGAGTCATTTCAGTTAACAGTTAACAGTTATCAGTTATCAGTACCTCTGCAATAAGGAGGCTTGACATAAAGAATATGCTCTTTTTTTATCCCCTTAATTAAGGGGAGGCTTTAGACGACAATTTTTTGACTAAACCCTTTTAAAGGGATAATAAAGAAAAATTTTCATGATTAGTCAATCAATTCCGTTTTAAAGGATAGGTAATTTCAGTTATCAGTTATCAGTTATCAGTTATCAGTTATCAGTTATCAGT
>NZ_CEZPJD010000122.1:0-14309 GCF_983059655.1 Okeania sp. | reverse complement strand
ACTAAAATTCCAACTAAGTCTAAATATGAAAAATTTTACAATTAGTCTATTAGCATTTCATCTATATTCAACCTTCCTAGAATCTTCAGAAAAAAATGATGATAAAGGCAAATTTTTATGGGAAAACCTCGCCCAACTAGGAGAAAATTCTCTACCATTTTTAGAACTCAAATATTTACGTCATCAATTAATTTGCTATGACCAACATGGCAATTATAATTCTGCCTTTAAATCCAAAGAAAATACCTGGTGGATGAGTAAATCAAAGCAAGCAATAGACTTAAGTGTAATTGAAATAGAAAACTTAAAAATAGCAGGAGATTTCCAACCATTTCTACTCAACGACACCTACGCTGCCGACCTAACTCTCACCCCAAAATCATCAGCAGAAAAACTAGACATTTCTCAACTCAAACAATTCCCCATCAAAAGTCTGTTACCCTCATCAATTCAACCATCATTAGGAGAAACATTATTAATTTATGGAGAAATAGACCAAGAAGTAAATCCCCAACAAATAGCCAATGAATGTGTAGAAAATTTATTCGACTCAGCCCAAATAAAACCTGTATTTCTCAACCAAGGGGAATTATTTAAAAGCTTACTATTTGAATACGAAGCAACAGAATTAAACACCGCCAACAACCAAACAAACAAAATCAAAATATTAGTCTTATTAAACAATAGTCAAGCACAAACAATTGAGCTAGCAGAAAAATCCTACGAATGGATATTACAACTATTGTGCTGTCGCCATAAAATCAACTTGATTTATCAAGAAGCACGAAATCTCTATCCCCAAGCAAGAAAATTTTACGACAAATTAGAAACACAAATGGAGAACTTCTCCCAAATAACAAAAGACCCAAAAACCAGACTAGAATCTCTCAAACAAATCCTCGAAAAAATACCAGAAGACTATCTATATTATTCCCGTTACCTGCGAGACTTAAAAGCACATAAAACCGCCCTCTAAACCAACTCCACAAATTACTAAATATGCCTAAAAAAGATAGAAAAAATTAGTAATATTCCCCAATATTGGCAAGACTTCCTGAATAAAACCTGCCCGCTCTGGCACAGACAAATTGAAACAGACATCAACTACCTTTCCCCCGGCCAAAACTTATTTGAACAGATGGTAAACACAATTAGAGGCATGGCAGAAATAGACCAAGCAGAAAGCGATCGCCACTTAGAAAGAACCATTCAAATTATTGGTGTAGGATTAGGAACAGGAGCAATTATTGCCTCTAGCAGTGGTCATATTGATGTACCTTTGACTCTCAAACCTACTGGGAAATTATACACAATTCATCCCGTTATTTTGACATTAACCTTAAGTATTTTAGCAACCCTATTAGCAGGAGTAATAACCTGGTATTTTAGCAATACAAAAAAGAAGAGAAATAGATTTTAGAAGATAACAAAAATATTAGATTCAGCAATCAATAATTACATTGAATTTGATTACCATTTTAGTCGTAGCTACAACGATAATATTTACAGCGATCGCTAATAATATGTTAAAATCTATATAAGTATATTTAACCAATTTAATTATGATTGCTCAACCTGAAAAATCTCAAAAAATGACAGCGGAAGAATATTTAGAATGGGAAGCTAAACAGGAATTTCGTCATGAATATGTGGATGGAGAAATTTTAGCTATGACTGGAGCAAGTCTTCCTCATGTTGACATTGCCCTTAATTTTTATACAGCTCTTAGACCCCATCTCCGTCAAAGAGGATGTCGAGTTTATGTGTCTGATGCTAAAGTTCAGGATGCTAAAAATAATCGTTATTTTTATCCAGACTTAGTTATTAGTTGTAATGATGACGATTTAAAATCTCGTACATTTATCCAAAATCCTAGTGTAATTATTGAAGTTCTTTCTCCAAGTACAAGAGGTTACGATCGCGACGAGAAGTTTAAATATTATCGTCAATTTTCGAGTTTGCAAGAGTATGTTTTAGTAGATTCAGAATCAATTTCTGTGGAAATTTATCAACGTGGTGAAGGTAGAATGTGGCTTTATTCTGCATATACAGAGGGAGAAGATTTTACATTATCTAGTATTGAATTTAATTGTGCTGTAGATGTTTTATATGAGGACGTTAGTTTTGAGGATTAATGATAGGAACATTAGAAATATTTAATTTACTATTACTAATAAAACTCAAACAAAAATAACTCTTTGCTCGTAGTTTGACTTTAGCCCTAATCCAAACATATTTACAATCAGAAAAAATAGCAGACTTATGAATTCAGCTATAATTAATTATCCATATAAAATTGAGGAACTAATAACTATGGAATTAGCAACTGCATTTATTTCAACCACAGATTATCTGGAAGGGGAAAAAATGAGTCACATTCGCCATGAATATCTCGGCGGTCAAATATTTGCTATGTCTGGTGGTAGCGAAGAACATAACCGCATTTCAGGTAATATCTACGCGAGTTTATTAGCACACTTACGCGGCAGCGGATGTAAAACTTTTATTGCAGATATGAAAGTTAAAATTGCCATTGCCGAAAATAGCTCGAATATTTTTTATTATCCCGATGTGATGGTAACTTGCAACCCACAAGATACAGAAAAATATTATAAAAGTTTTCCTTGTTTAATTGTAGAAGTACTTTCCCCTTCTACCCAAAATTTAGACAGACGAGAAAAACGGTTGAATTATCAAAGTTTAACAAGTTTGCAAGAGTATGTATTGGTCGATCAAACAGAAATGAAAGTAGAAGTTTATCGTCCGTCAGGAACTGGTTATTGGTCTAAAGAAAGTTTAGGAAAAGAAGATTTTTTAGAGTTAAAGTCGGTGGGGTTAACTTTAACAATGGCTGATATTTATGATGAGGTTTTATAGCTTTAAACATTTAGTGTATTAGTAGTTTGAGTTATCTAGGAGAGAAGGGGGAATTTTTGTAGCATTAGTTTTAACTCTGAGCAAGAAAAGAAATAAATATAGAAAATTGCATAAGTGCTTGGTTGCCCAGAAATATAATTCAGTATTCGCAATAATTTGAGGGCTGGATTTATGCAAAAAAATAAAACTTTTTTAGACAAAAAACTTTTTGATATAGTTGTATATGTTAGTTTATCCACTTTAGTAATGCTGATATCAACAACATTCTTTATGGATATACAAGTACATTTGCAATGTGAAAAATCTGTATCTGGGGAAATATACTGTCAGTTAACTACAACCAAGCTGCTGAAACAACAAAAACAAATACTTATACCTGGTGAGTTAAAAAGTGCAAGACTCAAGATAGACAGTTATGAAGAAGGAATATCTTATAAAATTATGCTGGAAACACCGAAAGGTAAGATTCAGTTCGGTATGTCAAGTTCACAGAAAGCAGGCAAAAAAAAGATAGTAAATCAAATTAATAATTTTATTAATAAATCAAATATCAATCTATTGGATATCAAACAAAATAATACTAGAATTTACTTAGCACAATTAATTTTTTCTGGTTTAATTTTGATTCTTTGTATATTTTTCATTTTCTTACAAATTTTATCAATCCTCAGACCATGGCTCAAAAGTATGATTAATAATCCCTCTAAAAAACATTCTATATCTATAAGATAAAAAGCTACAGGAATAATAAACAATTGTATTAAATTATTATAGTAGAAAATTTTATAAGTAATATCAAATTTAAGAATTAATTTTATGAAAGCAATAATTAAATATTCTCTAGTGTGGGGAGCAACAATTATTAGTATTTGTGGATTAACTGTAGGGATGGCGAAACCAGTAGTAGGGAAAATTCAACCTACTGTGGTAGCACAACAGTCTAGGGGAGTGAATAAACTAGAGCAACTTCTTCAAAAAGCAATTGAGTTTTCAAAACAGGGAAAATATAGTGAAGCTATCTCACTATTAGAAGTTGCCTTAGTTATTGTAGAAAATGCAGGTGTTTCTGAAACCGTTGATGCAGCAAAATTGATGAATTTTCTAGGTCTACAGCATTCTTATCAAGGGAATTACACAGAAGCCTTATCTCTATTTCAACGATCTCTGGCAATTTATGAGAAAGCATTGGGAGCCGATCATCCAGAAGTCGCTACCGGCCTCAATAACTTGGCATCACTGTACCGTAACCAAGGGAATTACACAGAAGCCTTATCTCTATTTCAACGATCTCTGGCAATCTATGAGAAAGCATTAGGAGCTGACCATTCAAGCGTTGTGGCCAGCCTCAACAACTTGGCATCACTGTACCGTGACCAAGGGAATTACATAGAAGCTTTACCTCTATTCCAAAGGTCTCTGGCAATCACAAAAAAAACATTAAGAGCTGACCATCCCTGGTTCGCTACCACCCTCAACAACCTGGCATTACTGTACCGTGCTCAAGGGAACTATACAGAAGCCTTACCCCTATACCAAAGGTCTCTGGCAATCAGAGAGAAAACATTAGGAGCTGACCATCCAGAAGTTGCTATCAGCCTTAACAATCTGGCACAACTGTACCAAGACCAAGGGAACTACAGCCAAGCAAAACCCCTATACCAAAGGTCTCTGGCAATCTATAAGAAAGCATTAGGAATTAACCATCCCTTTGTTGCCACCAGCCTCAACAACCTAGCAGGAATGTACCAAGACCAAGGGAACTATACAGAAGCCTTACCCCTATACCAACAGTCACTGGCAATCAATGAAAAAGCATTAGGAGCTGACCATCCAGACGTTGCGGCCAGCCTCAACAACCTGGCATCACTGTACCGTGACCAAGGGAATTACACAGAAGCTTTAGCTCTATTCCAAAGGTCACTGGCAATCACAGAGAAAGCATTCGGAGCTGACCATCCCTGGGTCGCCACCAGCCTCAACAATCTGGCATCACTGTACCGTGACCAAGGGAAGTACAAAGAAGCCTTACCCTTACACCAAAGGTCTCTAGCAATCAGAGAAAAAGCATTAGGAGCAAACCATCCAGACGTTGCCCAAAGCCTCAATAATCTGGCATTACTGTACAAAGACCAAGGGAAGTACAAAGAAGCCTTACCCTTACACCAAAAGTCTCTGGCAATCAGAGAAAAAGCATTAGGAGCTGACCATCCCTGGGTCGCCACCAGCCTCAACAACCTGGCATTACTGTATCATGCCCAAGGAGATACAACCAGTGCCATTGAATATCTCACCCGTGGAATGGAAGTAGAAGAAAGCACCATTACTACTTTCCTCGCCACAGGTTCGGAAAGCCAAAAACAAGCCTCCATGAGAAAGCTCTCAGTCACAACTCACGGAACAATATCCCTACACCTCCAAGACGCACCCACCAACCAAAAAGCAGCCAACCTTGCCCTTACTACCATCATCCGACGCAAAGGTCGCATCCTCGACTCTACCATCAACTCCTTCCAAACCATCCGCGACAACCTCATCCCAGAAAATGAAAAACTCCTCGATGACCTTTCAACTACTCGCACTCAACTAGCTGCCCTCATCTACAATAAACCAGAAAATCTCCCGCCAGAAAAATATCGCCAACAAGTCGCTACCCTCAAAGGCAAAGCAGAGAAATTAGAAGTAGACCTTTCTATTGCTAGTGTAGCATTTGCTCAGACCACTAAACCAGTAACTATTGAAACAGTACAACAGTTAATTCCTGCTGATGCAGCATTAGTGGAAATTATGCAATATTACCCTTACGATGCCAAAGCTAATAAATGGAAACAACCCCACTACGCAGTTTATATCCTCCACTCCACAGGCGCACCACAATGGTTAGACTTAGGAGCAGTAGCACCCATCCACAACACCATTAATGAATTTCGCGCTCAATTATCACAACCAGATAGCTCCATCCAAGAAGTTGCCCGTACCTTAGACCAACAAGTCATGGAACCCATCCGCCAAAAGCTAGGCAATGCCAAACACATACTCTTATCTCCAGACTCCCAACTCAACCTCATTCCCTTTGCTGCTTTAGTCGATGAAAATAACCAATATTTAATCGACAACTATAATATTACCTACCTCACCACTGGACGCGACTTAATCAAACTAGACATCGACTTCCCCAGCAAACAACCACCAATATTAGTTGCCAACCCCGAATATGACACCCCAGGAAATCCTACTTCTGTTCGACTCGTGGCTAATAATCAGCGTGGTAACAAAAGACCTACAAGAGATTTAGGCAGTTTTTTATTTGCCCCAGAAAACTTAAGTTTTGGAGCATTATCAGGAACAAAAGCAGAAGTGGAAGCTATTGCACCAATGTTATCAGAAGTGACTTTGTTAACGGAGTCCAATGCCACAGAAAATGCCATTAAACAAGTGAATGCGCCAGAAATACTCCATATTGCTACCCACGGTTTCTTTCTGGAAGATTTAGAAGAAGTTGCACCACCAATATTGGCAGGGGGTTTTAATACTGACATTCCCCAAGCAACATCCAACAAATTAGAAAATCCATTGTTACGTTCGGGTATAGCTTTAGCAGGGTTTAACTCTCGTGAAAGTGGTAATGAAGATGGAGTAATGACGGCGTTAGAAATTGCGAATTTGAGTTTGGGGGGTACAAAGTTGGTAGTATTATCTGCTTGCGATACGGGAGTGGGGGATGTGAATGTGGGAGAAGGAGTTTATGGTTTGCGCCGAGCGTTAGCTATTGCAGGTAGCGAAAGTCAGGTAATTAGTTTGTGGCAGGTGGATGATTATGCTACGAAGGATTTTATGGTGAAATATTATCAGCGGGTGTTGGATAATGAAGGGCGTTCGGAGGCAATGCGACAGACACAGTTAGAGATGTTGGGAACAGAGGAATATCAACATCCCTATTATTGGGCATCGTTTATTCCTTCTGGGGAATGGCGGGGGATAAATGATGGTACGAGCAAGTAATATCATGTCCGGATAATTAGTGATAAAAAAACTTTCTCTTTCTTTTCTTCTTTCTTCCCTCCTGTTTGCGAAGCATTCCGTAGGAAATTCTGTTTGCGGAGCATTCGGTAGGAAATTATGAGTAGTTTATTTATAACTGTTCAACCGGACATGATATAACTTCTAACTTCTGACTTCCCTTGTCCATTGCCTAACTTGCTTTAAGGTTGCTGTTTCCCCAATAATTAACCGTTGTTCTAACCATTGAGGAATCATTGTCATATCTAACAAAGGAAAAGCTAAACTTTGCGTTATTTCATCATAATTTTTAGTTTCTCTATTCAACCCATAAAACTGCAAAACTTTTCCATTATACCGCCATATTTCCCCTACACCTAATGCTGCATAAATAGGTAACTTATCGATTGAACTATTGGTAATATCAATTTCTATAGCTAAATCTGGGGGTATATCTCCTTGATTTAAGTCAATATTTTGCTTATTTCTCACCTCTGGCTCATTTTGTAAATAAAAACAGGCATCAGGTTCAATTCCTTTTTGAATATCGTCTCTTTTAAGAGTAACAGAGCCAACACTTTTAATATTTAAGTTCCATTCTTCCGCCATAATAAATATTATACGAGCAATAAACCAATTGTTATTCTCATGCTCCATTAAAGGACTCATAATCTGTAAATATCCTCTATCATAAACTAGGCGTTTCGTAGAATTTTCATTTAATTCTTCACTCATACACCTGAAAGTTTTCCAACTAATAGGATGCAAAATTATATAATTTTCGGCTGGTGTTTTCGTGAGTGTTTCCATTGTCTTTTTTTATTCATAAAAAGCGATCGCTTAATTGCTTTAGAGAGTTAGAGCAAAACTACAAGTTTAATTATACCAAACATGATATAAATTATGGCACAATATTAAGGACAATTAAACAGTCCAAATAATCTATATTATCTATGACCAAAACTATACCAGAACTACCAAGCAAATATGACGCATTCTCCACCGAGGCGAAATGGCAGAAATATTGGGAAGAAAACAATACTTTCAAAGCTGACCCTAATCAACCAGGGGACCCCTATTGCATCGTCATCCCCCCACCTAACGTTACAGGACGCCTCCATGCAGGTCATGCTTTTAACAATTCCCTCATTGACGCTCTCATTCGTTACCATCGGATGCGCGGCGACAACGCTCTCTACCTCCCCGGTACCGACCACGCGAGTATTGCTGTGCAAACTATTCTGGAACGGAAACTGAAAGAAGAAGGCAAAACCCGTTATGATATTGGGCGAGAAAAATTTCTGGAACGCGCTTGGGAATGGAAAGCTGAGTCTGGCGGTACTATTGTTAACCAACTACGTCGTTTGGGAGTTTCTACAGACTGGACTCGCGAACGTTTTACCCTGGATGAAGGTTTATCAAAAGCTGTTATCGAAGCATTCACGCGTCTCTACGAAGAAGGTCTCATCTATCGCGGTAACTATTTGGTCAACTGGTGTCCTGCAAGTCAGTCTGCTGTTTCTGACTTGGAAGTTGAAAAGAAGGAAGTTAATGGCAACCTCTGGCATTTTCGTTACCCTCTCACTGATGGCAGTAGTTATGTAGAAGTCGCTACTACTCGTCCGGAAACAATGTTGGGAGATACTGGTGTCGCGGTTAACCCCAATGACGACCGCTACAAAAATCTGATTGGCAAAACTCTGACGCTACCAATAATGGAACGGGAAATACCTATTATTGCGGATGAGTTGGTTGACCTTGAATTTGGTACTGGTTGTGTTAAAGTTACCCCCGCTCACGATCCCAATGATTTTGAAATGGGTAAACGTCATGACCTGCCATTTATCAATATTATGAATAAAGATGGCAGTTTGAATGAAAATGCCGGACCGTTTGTTGGGCAAGACCGTTTTGAGGCACGGAAAAATGTTGTCAAACGGTTAGAGTCAGAGGGTGTTTTGGTCAAGGTAGAGGAGTATAGTCATAGCGTTCCCTATAGCGATCGCGGCAAAGTACCTGTCGAACCATTGCTCTCAACTCAGTGGTTTGTCAAAATTAAACCTTTGTCTGAGAAAGCGCTGGAATTATTGGATAAACACAACCAACCGAAATTTGTTCCCGAACGTTGGACGAAGGTTTATCGCGACTGGTTGGTGAAAATTCAGGACTGGTGTATTTCCCGGCAACTTTGGTGGGGTCATCAAATTCCGGCGTGGTATGCTGTGAGTGAAACTAATGGGGAAATTGTCGATAACACTCCTTTTATTGTTGCTCGTTCGGAAGCGGAAGCGTTGGAGCAAGCAAAAGCAAAATTTGGTGCTGATGTCAAAATTGAACGAGACCCAGATGTGCTTGATACTTGGTTTTCATCTGGCTTATGGCCGTTTTCAACATTGGGCTGGCCTGAAAATACCCCTGACTTAGCAAAATATTATCCTACTAGCACTCTTTCTACTGGTTTTGATATTATCTTTTTCTGGGTTGCTAGAATGGCAATGATGGGAACTCATTTTACTGGCAAAATGCCGTTTGAAACGGTTTATATTCACGGTTTAATGTTAGATGAAAAGGGGAAAAAACAATCTAAATCTGCTGGTAATGGTATCGATCCTTTATTGTTAGTTGAAAAGTATGGAACTGATGCTTTACGTTATACTTTGATGCGAGAAACTGCTGGAGCAGGGCAAAGTGTGAGGATAGATTATAATCGGGAAACTGATGAGTCTACATCAGTAGAAGCCTCTCGAAACTTTACTAATAAAATTTGGAATGCTGCTCGATTTGTGATGATGAAATTAGAGGGTAAATCTCCTCAAGAATTAGGGGAACCGGAGGCGGATAAATTAGAGTTAGTTGACCGTTGGATTTTGTCTCGTTTCTATCAAGTTGTGCAGCAAACTTGCGATTATTTAGATAATTATGGTTTGGGGGAAGCTGCCCAGGGTCTTTATGAATTTATTTGGGGAGATTTTTGCGATTGGTATCTGGAATTAGTTAAGTCTCGTCTTCAAGGTGAGAATGAGATTTCTAAGTTAGTAGCACAACAAACATTGGCTTATATTTTGGATGGAATTTTAAGATTATTACATCCTTTTATGCCTCATATTACTGAGGAAATTTGGCATACTTTGAATCAAGTAGGTGAGGAAAATTGTTTGGCTTTACAGTCTTATCCGAAGTTGGATAAATCTTTAATTAATCCAGATTTGGAAGCCGAGTTTGAGTTATTAATTGGGGTAATTCGGACTATCCGAAATTTACGGTCTGAGGTTGATATTAAACCAAAGGTAAAAATTACGGCTATTTTGCAGAGTGAGAATGAAAAAGAACGGAAAATTTTGAGTAAAGGTGAGGTTTATATTCAGGATTTAGCTAAAGTAGAAAAGTTGAATATTACTCCTAGTGTTGATGCAGAAATTGGTCAAAATATTGCTGGTGTTTTTGGTACTGTGCAAGTTTTAATTCCATTATCAGGAGTAGTAGATATTGAAGCTTTATCTGCTCGGTTGGAGAAGAAATTAGGAAAGTTAGAAAAAGAGATTTTGTCTACTTCTAAAAGGTTGAGTAAACCAGAGTTTGTTAAGAAAGCTGATGCTAAATTTGTAGAGGAAACTAAGAATAATTTAGCAGAGGCAGAAAAGCAGGCAGAAATTTTACGCGATCGCTTACTTCAGTTAAAGTCAAATTAGGCATATTTGGTTGGGTTTAGTTATTGTTAGCCCAACCGTTAATTTTGAAAATAAAGAAAGCAAAGAAATTTGCTACTCAGAGGTACTTATAATTTTGTTGTTAAACAAGTGGATTTTCTATAAACTGAATAAATTGTTTCCCTAAATCTGTTGTTCTACTTTTTTTACGGTTATATTTAACATCTGAGATAATTGTGTCAATATTTTCCGTATACTTGACTGTTCTTACATCAATTTCTTCTATTTGGTTAGCTAGGGAAAATGATATTGAAACTTGTGGTTGAGGAACTGGACTGATAAATGGGCTTTTTTCCTCTTTAAAATTTTTATATACTTCTATCAACTCAATTAATTCTTTATCATTTAGTTGTTTTAATATTTGATTATAAAAACTATGATTTTCTTCTAAATCTGGCAAATGAGCTAAAAATTGTTCGTAATTATAATTATCTATATAATCCAGCATTTTGAGTAATCTAATATGAGATACAGTAAATTCATCAATCCATTTAAGAAAAATTACTTGAATATCATCTTTAAGAGAGTTAGGAATAGCCGAATTTAAAACTGCATTTCTCAATACTGCTAATTTTTCTTGCTGATGCTCACAGTCAGCAATACGAATAGCTTTCAAGAAAGTTGTCTGAAATGTTGGATTATCAAAACTTACTACTTCAATTTTTTGCTGTAAAATCAATAAATATTTTACTAATTCATCTAAAAAATCATGTAGTCTTTGACTAGAAGGTTCTTTAATAGAATTCTCATAAAAAGTTACTGCAAGTGAACCTATTGCAGGAATAGCACTAACTAATGCTTTACCAGCATTATAATTTTTATCCTTACTATTTCCTTGCTTTAATAACTCTAATTTTTCTTGTAGTTGAGAATTATTATTTGTATCGCTCATTAAAGATTTCCTCCTATAATAAATCATAGTTAAATATTATAGCGAGGTTTATCTAAACCGCGTTTGTGGTGAAAACCGTAGTTTTGTAGGTTGGTTAAGCGAAAGCGAAACCCAACAACTTTATAAGAAGAGGTAATTCTAAATTCTTAATTCTTGAAAGCTCCATCCAGACTTCTCCGTAATCTCATTTTGTAAAATTTCCTCAGAGTTAGTAGCTAAATCTGGGGAAGCTGAAAACAGACCAATTAAACCATCTGCTTCTGAATTTATATTTTTAGAGGTAGATTCTAAGTTAGAGTATTCTTGCAAATTGCCAGATTTTTTAGATTCTCGCATTTGCCCAACAATCTTTTCTAATAACCATAACTTCTCATCTAAAGATAAGCCTTTGATGAAACTTTCTAGTTCTAATAATTTTGATGAAACCATATTTTTTATTCTGAAAAATTGGTGGTTAATATTTATAGTAGTATAGTAAATTATTTTTTGAATATCAACGTTATTGTTTGATAAAATCAACAATCTATAGAGTAAAATTAAATTTTTTCCAACTTTTAAGCCTTATTCCTTCCAAACAAGCTAAAATAAAAATAAATCTCTGAAAAAAACAATATTAAATTATGACAAAAAAATAAGGTCTCAAGCCTCCCCTTTCAAGGTACTGATAACTGATAACTGAAATGAAAAATCTTACTAAATGGACAGTAGAAGATTATCATCGTATGATAGATGCAGGAATAATAAAAAATCGTCAAGTAGAATTAATTAATGGAGAAATTATTAATCTGAGTCCAGAAGAACCAATTCATCGTTTTATCAATCATAGAGCAGTTAAATATTTACGTTCTATTTTCGGAAATCTGGCAGAAGTAATGGAAGTACATCCTGTTACTTTAGTTAACTCTGAACCAGAACCCGATATTACCATTGTTCGTTCTCCCGATACATTATATTTAGACCGTCATCCTTATAGCAAAGATATTTACTGCATTATTGAGATTGCTGATAGTACATTACAAAAAGATTTAGGAACTAAAAAGACATTATAGCGCTACGCGCTAGGCAACAGGCAACAGGCAACAGGCAAAAGTAAACTGTGAGTGGGTTTGGTGGATTTAGGAATGTCCTAACCTAAACTTGTAGCGCTATATATGCAAATTCAGGAATAGAAGAATATTGGGTAATTGATATTGCTAAAAAAAATTTAAAAGTATTTCGTAATCTGATGAATAATGAATATCAAATTGAACAAAACTATCAAGATGGAGTTATTTTTCTCATGGCGTTTCCTTCAGTAGAAATTTCTGTTCAAAAAATAATTGGAATTGATGAAAGGGATTAAATGGGCTGTGTAACGGTATCCTTACCATTAATATTTTTTTTGATTAATTGATGTTGGATAATAGTTATATTTAGTTAATTTAAAAGAAGCGATCGCTCTTTAACAACTACTGCTGCTGATAGAGCGATCGCCCATATTATACTTTAATTCAACTGGTCTGGATCGATACCCAACTCTCGCAAACGCGCCGCTAAATTTTCAGATCTTTGTTCCGCCTGCTGTCGCTCTTGCTCGGCCTGCTGTCGCTGAACTTCCGCCTCCAGTCGCCCTTCTCGCTCTTGCTGTAGCTCAAATTCGGCTTCCTGTCGCGCTTCTTCGGAAGTTAAATATCGGTTTCCTTGTTCGTCATACCAATACAACCATTCTCTGGTAACTCCTTGAAATGTTCCTACTTCTGTACCAATACCCAGACCTATTTCTGGCATCCACATTGGGTTGTCTTCTTGCAACTCATATTTCCCTTCTCCATTGAGACGGTATAGAGTCAATTTAGGTTTGCGTACCCGTAGGGGAGCGTAAATTACATAGTACAACACTCCGTATTGAGCATATTTTCTTTTTTTCTGCTTATATTCACCTCCTGGAGTTTTCGATACTACTTCTAATGCAAAGGAAGGTATTATCCCATTTTCTTCCCAGGTGACATAACTCAAGCGCAAGTTTTCATGTTTAACGCGCTCCACTCCCAGACATAAAAAACCATCTGGCGCAATAGCTTTTTCGTCGGGAGAATAATACCATCCCATATCAATACCAAAAAACCAATCGTTACGGTTTGCCCAAATGTAAGCCAGAATTGATTTTAATAACTGAGCAATTGCATCTTGTATTTCGCTATCCACTGGTTTACCGTCTTGATATGGTAATTCTTCCATGGTGGGAAGACGCTTTTGGGTTTGAGAATCTGATGTTAGCATTGTATTGTTTGTCTGTTTTCATTAATTGATGCTTGAAATGGCTTGTCTTTCCGTAATTTAGCATAGGCGATCGCTTTTCGACAACAACACAATAAGTTTGTATGTGTATGAGGTCAAATATCAAAAATTAATACTTTGCAAATTTGCCCCCCTAACCCCCCAACTTTGGGGGGAATAAGAGTCAATTTGCTTCTCAAAGTCCCCCAGAATTGGGGGATTTAGGGGGCTTGAATGTAGCAAATGACTTCTCAGACAACCTCTAAGATGATTCTTGAGGAGTATGCCACCTTTATTTTGCCCCCCGAGCACCCCAACTTTGGGGGGAACAAGAGTCAATTTGCTTCTCAAAGTCCCCCAGAATTGGGGGATTTAGGGGGCTGCGCGCAGCGCTATTGCTCTACCGCTCCTAATGCTGTGAGGCTTGCTTTTTGAATATCGCTTAATCCTTTGACTCCCCTAATGTTGGCGTTTTCATAAGGTCTGGGTACTCTCAGGGTTTTGATGCACTCTCCTGTTTTGACATTCCACAGTTTTATTGTTTCGTCGGCGCTACTACTGGCAAGAATTTGACCGTCGGG
>NZ_CEZPJD010000121.1:1800-14337 GCF_983059655.1 Okeania sp. | reverse complement strand
CCGTTTTTTATCCAGTATTGTTTCAAATCGTGGTGAGGCGTATGAAGACTTGCTCTTGCTTGATAAAGAACTACTTTTCTATGATTACCAATCCAAATTTTCTTAATAGGTTTGACAGATATTAAACTTCCTCCCAATGTTTGAACACATTCTGTGAACCTATCAACTGCAGAATATTCTACTGTCTCAAACAAGAAAAAGTTTCCTGAACAGATTAAATGTCTGCTTCTGATCCAGCTTTGCATTTTTTTTTCTGCTACTGGTGGCAACATTTTTTATTAGTCCTCCCTTAAGACTGTTTCATAATTTGTTGCCTTCAAATTTTTATCGGTAATTCATGAGCAAAATTTATGTGTTTTTCAAATTTTAAAGGTCCTGCTTTAGATCCCCAAACCTGTTCGTGTTTATTAACATCCATCCCTCTATCTAAACTTACCCATGTTTGCTCAGTTAACTCTACTTCACTAACTAGATAAGTCTCGCATCCTCTCTTTTTAATTAAACATTTATTTCCAGGTTCAACACTCCCTAAAAATCTTTCTCCATCTCGTTTAAAAACCATTGAGCAATTATAACGACGTTCTATATTTTCTGGAGTAATAGTATTTAGAATCTCCTGCTCTCTTGCTGCACCTGCATAGAGAATAGAGTCTTTGAGACTGTAATTTTCTATGTAAATATGGTCGCCCTTATCTATAAGTTGATGGATTCCTTGACGATATGGACTCCAAAGGTCATAGTCATAAACTTGCTCTGAATAAAAACCTATGCCAGAAAAAAACTTATATGGCAATGGTCGGAAATAAATATAAATATGAGCATAAAGAATTCGATTGGCAGAAGCTTGTTTTTGATTACTAAAGCCTCCTGCCATCCAACTAGCTAGAGTAATGAGATTGTTTGATTTTGTCTGATTTTCTGTATGGGAAATAGTCATTTCAGTTATCAGTTATCAGTTGTCAGTTGTCAGTACCTCCTACTGAAACAGGAGGCTTGAGACCAGAAATTTTCGGTCATATTTTACCTTCCCTTTTTTTTATTTGATCGCCAATTCTGACTAACTGAGTAAAATTATATTTTTTTTAAAGTCTGTATAATTTAGGCAAGGTAAATGATGAAAATTTTAGACTACTTGTTCTCTATAATTTCAATTTCTAAAAAATATAGCAATCCTATTTTCTTCGTGTCAAAAATATTACTGCTTTTTAGGGAACAGGGAACAGGGAACAGGGAACAGGTAAGAGTTTCAGTTTTTTTATCTACTTTTTTATTTGTCGCAACCTATTTAGGATTGCTATCTAATATTATAGATATTAAATATTAAGTATCTGGGAAAATTGAATTACAAATGACTTTTGGGAAGAACTTAAAAACTTAGATAAATTTTGGTTAAGTCTATTTTGTCTACCTACTTATGCTAGTTTTTTGCTACTTATTATAATAGATTGGGACTCATGATTTTTCTTCCATTGACAAAGAACGAATTTCTGATGAAAAAGAAGCAGTTAATACACCATTACCATCACTCGTTTTAATCAAAGATACTCGAAACCTCAGATTAGGAGTAGCAAACCAAATTTTTTCTTCTGCTGCAGCACGGTCATACTCTGTATGTAGAATAAAAGTACCATCTTCAGTAATCTGATATTCTCCCACAGCAGCAATAGTTTCTGCATAACCTTGGGAACGTAATAATTTTCCTTTTTTGAGATTATCCAGGTCGGGTATTGGCACTAATACACAACTACCTTCAATCACTTCATCATCATCCCAGTCAGACTCTCCTTGCCAACTCATCTGAAAAGGAGAAACGGCTTTGGCAATATCTACCTGACTAGACTTACACAATTCTATGACTTCTGGAGCCATTCTTGGCAAAGAGACAATATCTATTGTGGACCGAACTTCCTCAAAATGACTAAATGCTAAATTATGGCCACTACGTTGCGACCGCCAGCGTCCTATAGAGCGTTCAACAAATTCTACAACATCCATTATTCCTATCTTAAATTATTTACAGCACTTTTTAGGATAGTGAGGTACAGTTTATTAATTCTCTGTTGCCTGTTGCCTAAAGTCCTAAAGTTTTGTACCTCATCAACTCCAAAACTGCTGTAATCAGGAACCTGTTAGTAAAACAGGTCCCTCTTAAGTCCAACTAATTAACTTTAGCAGTCACTATCTCTTTTGCTTAACCAACTTCAGTAATTTTCAGGATTTTACCACCTGTTCTCTGAATGCTGTTGATTTTTGAAGTTAGCTGCTCGTAAGATACTGTGTAGGTTGTTTTACTCAGTTTTACAGTAGGACCAATACCAGTTTTAGTAACTAAGATTTGGAAACGTTTGTCTGTATTGCTATAAGGTCCACTTAAATATGCAGGTGGAACAATTTCCGTAGCAAGGTTAGTAGCTAAATCTGAAGTTAGTCGGGAAGATTTGTTTCTGTCACTTGTAGCATATCCTCGTTCCAGAGCAAATGTCCGATTGAATGTGACATTTTTCATGCCAACTATGGTACTATTACCCCGTGGATATGGAACAATGTTCTCCCCAAAGTTTTGAGTATACTCTTCGCTGTCTATATAAGAATCAATTTCTGCCTCATATCCTTGTTCATTATATATAAGAGTATGTTCAGAAATTTCTGCTTGGTCTTCGGGAGAGCGACCTAATAAATGCTTAAAGTTTAGTTCTATGAACCCATAAGGAGAAGATGATTCAAAAAACAAGGAAAAATATAGGTCGGATTTAGCAACCATACTAACAAATTGACGGACAGAAATATCTCCATTTCGGAGTAATGATTCTCCACTAGTTAGACGTTGGCTCTCCATTACATGGATATTTCCCAAAACTTGCTTATAAACAGCTCGAATCACTGCTTGTATTTCATCTTCTGTAGCATTAGAACGTAGTTCTATTGGATCTATTGTATCTACCCAGAGTGACATTCTTAACTCCTTTAATTAAAAGATTTTGATTTTTTCTATCTACTTATGATTGAAGTTTTCATAGTTAATAGCCATGAGTTTAACAAGTACAAACATCATAGCCATCAACTATGAATTACTGCAAAATTGGAAATTCTTTGCCCTTTATTTATCCTTATATATTCCTAAATTAACACAGTAAAGTTGTGATAATTTAACTTTTGTTTATTAGGAATCTCGCAACTAAGCTATTCATGGAAAAGAGCAAACAATTTTCTGATTTTTAGCCCTAGCTTACAGGAGTAATGCTAGCAATTACACCACCTTGCTGATGAATCCTTTGGTACTCTTTAGAAAGTTGATCAAAAGGCACCAAAAATACTTGGTTACTACGGCGGAATCTGGAAACACGATTTACTACTTTTGAGCGGTAAGCTGTTACTTCAACGCGGTAAACTTTACCACTAGAACTAGCTCCTACTCCATGTCTACTTCTAGCACCTAAAGGTGTATCTTGGAATGACCAACCATCTGAACCACCAGAAGGAGGAACCACTGCCAAAGGAGTTTCTTGAATCACATACTTATTCAAAGCAGGACTTTTTCCAGACAAACTTCCTTTTAAGTCGCTGCTGGAAGCACCTCGTAATAGTTGGAACATATGAGTAAAACCAACCATTTTTTTGCCTGTTTGGGTTTTATAGCCTCGATAATAAGGCACTATATTTTCCCCATAAGCATTATCATATTCCTCACTATCAATGTAGGAATCAATATCAGCTTCAAAACTTCCTCCATCGAGGATATTGCTGTGAAACTTCATATCGTCGTAGCCATCGGGAGCTCGACCTAAAAAGTGCTTGAAGTTTAATTCAATTGCACGATAGCGGGGGCAACTTTCAAAGAACCGAGAACGATACAAGTCAGATTTTCCAACTTGACGTACAAATTCACGGACAGTAATTTCGCTATTTTTGAGTTTGGACTCTGGTACAGAGAGTCTTTCACTATCCATGACGTAAGCATTGCCCAGAACTTGCTTATAGACAGCTCGAATCACAATTTCTTTTTCTTCTGATGAGCTTCCGGGCAACAGTTCCACGGGTTCTGTATCTTCAAAAAGGCTAACACCTAATTGAGATGCTGGTCCAAAAACCATTTGAACTATCTCCTAGGTAAAATCTGGTTTGCTGAAAAAATGTATTTTTTAGTTACAAAACTGAAAAATTTTGGCTCATTACTACAATCTATTCCTGAGCCAGAAACTTAGATTGTATAAATTCATGAGCTTATTTCTTTAAGTTTTCTACTTTTTTGGAATATACACTGCTAGCAACCTCTTAACCATAAAGAATTATAAACTTTTGTAAACATATAGAAATATAGGCTAGATTTCTTCTCATTAAAGTTAAGCTAGCAATTAAGGTCAGAAATTACTTAGGAAAAATATATCAAAACTTTTTAAGTATTCGATTTTTGACTATGCAATCTTGAAAAAATTTGTGAAAAATATAGATTATTGCAGACATTTTTTTAAATTATCAAGTCAAAAATTGTTATGATTAGTTATTTTGCAAGATCGTACAATATTCAACTCTAATTCATGTTAGATATATTGAATTTTCATTTAAGGAAAAAAATATAGCCAGCTCTCAAAACCTTTGATATTTTATGATAAGATAGTAAACAATTTTTATTAATGATTTACTCTGTAAGACTTGAAGACAAACTTAATTAAGTTGAGCTTGTATCTATGAAGTACTCTACTGATAAGTCTGACAGCCTAAGATAACCAATTTTTCAAATTATTAATAATCAAAATATTCCTGAATGTAAGCAGTTAACCCTTGTCATGAATTTAGAATGTTTAGCTTACAGCGTAGGTCATACAGATGATGGAATATGTCTGCTAGTCCGCATAGGGCCATACCGGGTTTTATTAGATTGTGGTATTACAGACATTTCATTATTAACTAACAATGATGAAAATAAACAACTACTACCAGCAGATATTGTCCTATGTTCTCACGCACATTCAGACCATGCTCAAGGACTGTTTGCACTTCATCAAACTTTTCCACAGTTACCAATATACGCTAGCGAAGCAACAACGAAACTTTTACCTATCAATTGGTCAAAATTTGCTGTTTCTGAAGTCCCTGACTTCTGTCAACCTTTGCCTTGGCACTCACCAATAGAACTTTGTAGCGGTCTAACTGTAGAGCTTTTTCCTGCTGGTCATTTGCCTGGAGCAACAGTTTTTCTTCTTACTTACACTGCTGAAGATAATCGAACCTATAAGCTTTTATATACAGGAGATTTATTTTTATCAAATAGTCGTTTAGTAGAAGGGTTACCTCTGGGAGATTTACGAGGAATCAAGCCAGATGTATTAATAATTGAAGGTAGTTATGGTACAGCTCGTTATCCACATAGGCGACAATTAGAAAATCATCTCGCAGAAAGAATATATCAAGCTATTACTTCTGGAATATCGGTTATTTTGCCCACTCCAGCTTTGGGATTAGCACAAGAACTATTAATGCTTCTGCGCAGTCATCACTATTTCACAGGTCGCGATCTGGACATTTGGGTTGAGGAACAAGTTGCCCAGGTCTGTGACCTTTATTTACAACTATTATCCCAATTTCCTCCAGCAGTTAAAAATTTTGCTCAACATCAACCTTTATTTTGGGACGAAAAGGTAAGACCGCGCGTGCTGAGGCAGTTACCAGAAAAATTTCCTTCTGGAGAAAAACCTTATATTTTCATTGTGGATCAGGATATAGATTTGAGTCAATATATTATTAATCAAGACAATTCTTTTGTTGTGTTAAGACCTGAAACACCAGGAAAAATCTCACAAGAGTTGAATTTTGTTCATACTGAAACATATCTTCTGACAGAGCATTGTGATGGACTAGGAACAACACAGTTAATTCACAACCTACGTCCTCAACATATAGTTTTTGTTCATGGTTGTCCTAGTTATTTAGCTGACCTTACTAATCTTGAAGAGTTACACAACCGTTATCAACTTCATTCTCCAGGAAATGGTACTTTGGTAGAGTTACCAATTGGTGATACATTCATAGTACCTACATTACCTGAAACTAATTATGAGGGAGAATTAACTGAGTTGGACACAGAGGTAATAGTTTCTTTACCTCAGAGCATTACAAATGATAGTCGTTGGCCAATTTTTGCTGATACAGGTATTGTCGAAGTCCGTTGGCAGGGAGAAGAGTTAGTTATGAAAGGAATTTCTCAACGACAACTTCTTTATCAGAGTGGCGATCGCTTTATTTCTCCTGAGTTAGATTGTTGTGGCAATTGTTTATATTATCGAGGACAACATTGCTCAAATTCTACTTCAGCTCTGTATGGATTTAGGGTAACATCTGATGGATATTGTCCTATGTTTAAGTCCCTTCATTCTCCTTATACTGAAGAAATAGAATGAAATGATTAATTCATCAAACTACGTTACATGTAAACTATAGAAGAATTTATTTTAAGATATAATTTCGTATTTAGGTGATCGGATACCAGTTTTAAAGATATATTAATATGATTATGATATGCTAATATATTATTCCTACTGATTTGACTCTGGGTTGTGGTCGCGAATTCTTTCAGCTTCTGGACAATCTTCAGAGACTAGAGGGTCAATATTACTCCTTGGCACAGATGCTAATTTTTGGGTGATCGCCCCTATACTTTCTAAGCGTACCATTTCTTCCCAAGAACAGATTTCATCATCTTCATCTGTTTCATAGCGTATAGTTACTAAATCTCCCTCTATATCTAAGATCTTTGCTTTTTCAATCCAACGCTGCTGATCTCGCAAAAAAATACAGACTTCACGACCATCACAACAAAGTTGATATATCTTGCGTTGTAGCATTGGCTTTTTATACTCCCAGTCAATAAGTTCGATAAAATATGTTTATAACAAAAGACTATTTACTGAATAATGTTGACAAACACAAAATTTTTCCCCAAGCTTGTTAAATTGAGTAGACCGTAAATTAAAGTCTATGACTAGGGTCACTACCATCAACACATAACTCCCACCAAGGAATTTTTATAAGAGATTTTCATTTTTAACTTGCAACATTATTAATGGTTAAAAGGAAGTGCTGTCATTTTATCATATCTACATTAAACATTCACTCCTATAAACATCATACCTTAAATATAAGCTTTCAGAATAATTTTTTGCCTTGATATACAATATTAAGGATACTTGATTTTATCTTCATTTTTTGGTGTTGGTGAATTAGTATATGGTATTAATCTTAATTGCTTTAGAAGTCAGGAGTCAGGAGAAAAGAAAGAAGAAGTAAAGATTAGTATTAAGGAGAAAGTCTTTTTTTCAAGCTCTTAACCTAAGTTAGGACATCATACCTCAAATTACCAACGCCTATTTTTTTTACTCTATTATACAACAATAGTAATTGATAATGAAAGACAAACTACCTACTCTTAAATTTTAGTATTATTAAAGCTTTTAGCTGAGTGACATATTCTCGAAACCTAATCAAAGATTACAGGGCAGGCTTCTTTTAACCTTGCGAGAATTTGCGTAAAACTTTATCTAGGCTTAAAACCCCCGATAGTACCCTATCTAGCAGATAGTTTCCTTTCCCCGCCGTCCAAGGGTAATTTTTTCAGTCCTCTGAGTCTAAACCTGAGCTGCCGTATGACCTCTGTGAGTTCTAACGATCAATAGTGCCATTACCGATCTGATTCTCTTTAGAATTGTAGATTATAGAAATTACTTGAATTGACCAATTTTTTTGTTGAAGAAGCCTGCGCGAAGCGCATACCGAGAAAACCCAAGCCCACTATTGCGAAAAGCATCTCAGGTATCATGTAATCTTCTCACCGCTGTCTACGATACCTGGGAATGAAAATTCTGGAGGTTTGAGTTGAGCTTTTTCGCCTTGGGCAGGTTGTTTTGCTGAAGGTGATAACTAGGGAAAGGGGCATCCGCTGGTTATGATGTATTCCTTCGATAAAGAAAATCTATCCACATCACACTTTCTTGAAGCTAACCAGTCTTTCAACTCACTCATAGTTGCAGCCGCGACAGGTCTCTAATCTTTCAAGGATTAGAGCTTACTGGTCACCTTCTAAAAATCTAGACAATCCTAGACACGCTCTTCATCGGTGACTAAAAGCGATTTTCCGACTCACCTGTTCATAAGTCTACTGGCAAAGAAGGTTAATGTTCCGCTCAAACACATTGAGTTTAGGATTCCCTCTGGGGTTTTCATCCTTATGAAGAGTCGAGTGCAAAACACTCTATAATCGTTGCTAAAATCCTCTGGTCTTAGCAGACATATGTAATGATAACACAGATTAATGGCGTAAAAACATAGACATTTTGTAGATATTTGTCTAGGATGGTCTATATTTTTCAGCTCTAGCAAGCAACAGCACTTGGATAGATACGGTAGCGATAATTCATCATTAACATGAGCCAAATCTACTATAAACACACAGAGTAAGTAGGGTTTGCTGAAAAAGTATGAGTGGTAGGGGTAGGAGCCAGAATCGGTGAATCTGTGAAGTCAGGAGGAATGGGAATTATAGAAGAAGTAGTCAGAAGAATCGTAAAAGTGATTTTCTAGCCCTATCTTGCCGAAAATCTGGTACTCCCTTAGCACCTGAAAAGGGTAAAACCTTTACCTGTCAAGACGCGTGATATTTAATCAGCAAGCCCTAAGTAAATGTATTTTTCTCATCCCAAGAATGGAGTGCCAAAAATACTAGGGGCGTCCATATATCCCGATGCTGACCTGACATTACAGCGCTGGACTTATTGCTCTCCAAACCCCCTCTCAAGTTAAATATTTTTTTTAATTTATATTAAACGATAAATAATTTTTGTTATAGATATTGAAATTCTTTTTTAAGAGCCAGTCGCTTGAATAAATATTTAAGAGGGTAAATGCTCTACAATTTAAGAGTTTGACACTATATAAGCCCTAAGGGTATAATTTCTGGCTCATGCTAAAAAGGAGTTTCAACTCAGTTGACAAATCAGCTCTAATGTATGTCAATTTTATCGATAATAGAGTTAGACAAAACTTACTATTTGAGTCCGCATGCCATACTTATTTAGACAAGATTATAGTATTGTTAATTTATTCAAATTTCTGTACCTACTATTCTAAAAGCTTTAACTATTAGGTTTAAGATATGACTTACACACCTACTTTAACTCCACCATCTCTTCTGGAACTAGCACGATCTGGTGATTTTAAGGCTATTAGTTACTGGATAAATAAAGAATTAAAACCTCAAGGGATATCAGCTCGTGTAGCTAAAGAAACCACTGGGTATTTACAAGTTTTAGTAGAGTTTCAGAAGGAACCTCCAACAGATAGATTAATTAAGTTTATTTGTCACCAGCTTTATCAACTGAATTCTCCTTTGCTAGAAAGAGTAAATATTATAGGACGTTTTAGAGGTTCACCCAATATCCTCTGGAAACAATCTGTTAGAATTCCACCAAAAAGAAAATTAAATAATCAATCTAATATTCCCACCAAAAGTAATAATTTTAAATTTCAGATATTCCGCTCGTTTATATTAATAGGTTCAGTGGTGGCTACCTTTATCTTAGGTTGTTGGGTAAGTTATTATGAAGTGCTAGTAAGAAATTCAATTTCATCGGTAGAGACTGCGGCTGGAAAAGTAAGGGTGATTAATGATATAAGAGTCACAAACCCAAACGACTCTACAGTTACATTAATGTTTGGTGGAGATGTCAATTTATCCCATCCAGTTTCTGATGTAGTAAAAAAGGATTATAAGTTACCTTTTGCCAAAATGGATGAGTATAGAAGAGCAGATCTGGCAATGGTCAATCTTGAAAATCCTCTGACTCGTTCTACTCTTAGCACTACAAATGTTCGTAACAAGCTAGCAGTAGATTCTAACTATGTCAATGTCTTGACTTCTGGAGGAGTGGATCTAGTTAATTTGGCTAATGACCAAAATATGGCTAATGACCAAAAAAGCTTAGTTGAAACAATAGATATTCTAAAGCAGGCAAATATTCACTCTGTAGGAGCGGGCAAAACCAAAGATGAGGCCAGAAAACCAAAGATTATCCAGATTAAAGGCCAAAAGATTGCCTACTTGAGCTATGACGATACAGATATTCAACCAAATAATGAAATAGTAGGGGTTAATAGTCGCAATAAAGATCGGATAGCTACAGATATTCAAATTCTGAGAGAGCAAAAGCAGGTAGACTGGATTATTGTTAACTATCACTGGGGGGTAAAATTATCAGAATATCCTGGAGACTGGCAGATGGATATAGCAAGATCGACAATCGATCAGGGTGCTGATTTAGTGGTAGGACATCACCCTAAGGTGTTGCAGGGGGCAGAAATTTATAAAGGGCAACCTATTATATATTCATTGGGTAATTTGATTTCTGGAGATACTAATAGCACAGAGAGTGATTATGAAACAGCAATCTTGAAAGTCTCTTTAAAACCAGGCAAAATGAAGATTGAGTTTTTGCCAATAGTGGTTAGCAAATTTCAACCTCAAGTTGTTAGAGGTAAAAAAGGAGAGGAAATTCTCAGGCACATTGCTCAAATTTCTAGTGTTTTTAATCAGCCCATGAGAACTCCTATCAAAATAGATAAGATTAATTCTTCTGTAAAGTTTGCTGGTAATAACTCTAATCCAACTAAATCCAACTCTAATATTTTATCAACTCCCACTTTACCTGAGTTACCACCTAAAAGGACAGAAAATGGGCAAAGCTCCACTGACGATCCTCAGAATTTGTCTGAGAGAGAAGTTAATGTAGATAGTCAGAATAGTTTTCCTCTACCACCAATATTGAATCCTGAAGCGACTTCTAAAGAAGCAAGAGAGTCTTTTATCAAAGAACCCTTTATCAAAGAACCTTTTATTGAGTTGCCACGTTTAAGAATTTAATGAAAATCATACAAATATGAATAACTATAATAGCTATGGTTACATACTCTGTTTTTTCTATTCAATTATTCCTGTGGAATGATTCTGAAAATATGAGGTATATAATGATGTAGAATAAAGTGCAAAATGAAAATACTATCTAAAAAAAATTGATTGTTTCTTGGAAGTTACAATACTTTAATCATATAAAAACTAGAGGTCTAAATAATTATTGGGCAAATCACCAAGAAAGTGGATTTTTATTTCTAGTTATCATCACCCAATGCCCAATATTCAATAATCAATTCCTGAATTAAAAACTGTGTTTGCCATCGCACTTCAACAAAAACAATACAAAACTTATACCCTCTCTGATTTAGAATTTAATTCTAGTATAAATGTCATTCCAGAGAGAGGAGGAATAATTACAAGTTGGTGTATTAATAATCAGGAGCTACTGTACTTTGATTCCAAAAGGTTAGAAAATCCAGAATTAACAGTAAGAGGTGGTATACCTATCCTGTTTCCCATTTGTGGCAACTTGCCGAATGATATATACAAATATAACGGTAATAGTTACTTTCTTAAACAACATGGATTTGCGCAAGAACTACCTTGGGAAGTCATAGAAAAGTCTACTCAAGACCGGGCTTCAATAACTCTAGTGTTAACCAGTAATAAATTAACCAAAACAGTTTATCCCTTTGACTTTAAATTAACTTTTACTTATCGAGTAAAAGGTAATTCTTTAGAAATATTCCAAGTTTACACCAATTTGAGCAATACACAAAGGATGCCATTTTCGACAGGGCTACATCCCTATTTCTTTGCTCCAAATAAATATCAGCTTCGCTTTGATATCCCTTCAATGCAATATGTGGAAACAAAAACAGGAGCTGTCCACGATAATGATGGTAAATTTGACCTTAATCAAGATGAGGTGAATGCACTATTTGGAAAATTAACAGGCTTGGCAACTACTGTTTATGACCGAAGCCGTGGTCTCAAGATTATTCTAAGCTATACATCCACTTATTCAAATATGGCTTTCTGGACAGTTAAAAATGAAGAATTTTATTGTTTAGAACCATGGACAGCTCCTCCAAATTCTCTAAATACAGGTTATCGCTTGATTGATTTAGAGCCTGGATCTTCCTGTGAAATGGTAGTTAGACTCACTGCAATATTTTTGTAATGTTTCACATTATTATATGTACATTTATTTATAGAAGGATTGACTAAATTCATGTCCTTAAATATTTAGGACTACCATATATTTAATTCTTAATGAGTTTAGTTTTGATTTGTCCCGTAGCCATAAACATAATATAGGCGAAGAACTAGTTGAAACAGTGCAAAAAATAAGTATGTAACGAAAGGTAAATCCCCCCATCCTCTTCCCTTATATATTCTGCTCTCTACCTTCTACCTTTTCATAACGATAATTTTCAACACTGACCTACTGAAATTGTCCATAAAGTTTTCACAATATCTCAAATTTTTTTTCTGAAAGCTATTGCAATATTAATTATGACTATGCTATCTTTAGTAAGAGTGCAAAATAAAACATAACTAAGAAGGGTCGCTAGCTCAACGGTAGAGTACTCGGCTTTTAACCGATTTGTTCCGGGTTCGAATCCCGGGCGACCCAT
>NZ_CEZPJD010000121.1:0-1700 GCF_983059655.1 Okeania sp. | reverse complement strand
GATAGACAGAATCTTCAATTTGTCTTAATATTGTCGTAAGAATTAAGCTTAAGTAAATCAAATTTACCAATCGGCTAATAACAAAAATATTAGGAGGACAAGGTATGGCTATCGTACCAATGCGGTTATTACTAGACCACGCAGCAGAAAACGGCTATGGCATTCCTGCATATAATGTCAACAACATGGAGCAAATTCAGTCCATTATGCAGGCTGCTGATGAAACAAACAGTCCTGTAATTCTGCAAGCTTCTCGTGGAGCACGTAAGTATGCGGGTGAAATTTTCCTACGTCACTTAATTATTGCTGCCGTAGAAACATATCCTCATATTCCCATCGCCATGCACCAAGACCATGGTAATGCACCCTCTACTTGCTATTCTGCTATGCGCCATGGTTTCACTAGCGTTATGATGGATGGCTCCCTAGAGGCAGATGCTAAGACTCCTGCTAGCTTCGACTATAACGTCAATGTTACTGCTGAAGTAGTGAAAGTTGCTCACTCCATTGGTGTAAGTGTTGAAGGAGAATTAGGTTGCTTAGGTTCTCTGGAAACTGGTATGGGCGACAAAGAAGATGGCCATGGTGCAGAAGGTGTCCTTTCTCGCGAACAACTTTTGACAGACCCAGATGAAGCTGTAGAATTTGTAGAACGTACTCAAGTAGATGCTCTAGCAGTTGCTATTGGTACTAGCCATGGTGCTTACAAGTTTACCCGTAAGCCTACAGGAGAAATTCTAGCTATTAGCCGCATTGAAGAAATTCACCGTCGCCTACCCAATACTCACTTGGTTATGCATGGATCTTCTTCTGTACCTCAAGACTTGTTGGAAATGATCAACAAATATGGTGGTTCAATTCCAGAAACTTATGGTGTACCAGTAGAAGAAATTCAAAAAGGAATCAAGAGTGGTGTTCGTAAGGTAAACATCGATACTGATAACCGTTTGGCCATTACCGCTGCGATTCGTGAAGCTGCAGTTAAAGATCCTTCTAACTTTGACCCTCGTCACTTTATGAAGCCTTCTATCAAGTACATGAAACAGGTTTGTGCCGATCGCTATCAACAATTTGGCACTGCTGGTAATGCTAGCAAAATTAAGGTTCAAACTTTGGATGAGTTTGCTGCTAAATACGCTAGTGGAGAATTAGCTGCAACTACTAAAAAAGCAGTAGCAGTCTAATTTCTGAAATATTTAATTAATTAGTTTAGTTGATGAAAAGCCCTGAAAATAATTCAGGGCTTCTCGTTTTTTTAAGTCAAAAGTTAGAAGTTAGAATTAATACTAAATCCTGTTTTGAAAGAAAGGTTTATCGTGAGGTAAGGCAGAAGGCAGAGGACAGAGGGCAGAAGAGTTAGAAAGGAATTTGAAAAACATGGTTTTGAAAACCGGATTTGGTATAAAAAAATCAAAATAGAAGTTAGAATTAATCGCTTCGATGCCATTTCTTAGTTCATAACTTATAGTAGTTTAACTTAAAGATGAGACGTTTTTTCGTCTGAAACTCCCTCATAGGAATAAAGCTTTGTCTCAATCTGAAAGTCAAATGACTATATTCTATTAATCAAAAGGATATCTTCTGTAAAATCTTTTTATCGCACCTATTATTAGTAACATTATTTTTTCAAACCTGACTTCAGGCAGAAGTACTGATAACTGATAACTGATAACTGATAACTGATAACTGATAACTGATAA
>NZ_CEZPJD010000120.1:0-14437 GCF_983059655.1 Okeania sp. | reverse complement strand
TCTCCTAAATTAAACATTGCTGCAATTTCCTCCCGACTTTTTTGTGGTAATTTGTAGACTATTATAGTCTCTATTAATTCGATGATATTTTCTTGTCTGACTGCATCTGTTAATTGAATTTGAGTTTTTTCAACTAACGATTTAGCCAGATCGACTGCGGTTTCTTCTGGTTCTACTACCAGTTTAACAATTTCTACTCCTAATGAGTTTATTGGTGCTAACTCATCTAAATAGATTCGTTGGACTCTTTCTAAGGTCAACATCTCTCCAAATTGGTGAGCTTCTTCCCTTTCAACACTACGAGTAGGATAAATAACTACTACTCGCCTTTTCAGTTATCAGTTATCAGTTATCAGTTATCAGTTATTAGTTATTAGCATCTCAAGCCAAATCAGAGATAATTATTAATTATTAATTATTAATTATTCATTATTCATTATTCATTATTCCATCCATACGAAATGATAATTGTTTGACTTCACGGGAAGTGAATTTGTAATTTTTGGCTTCATTTCCAGAAATACCAATTAGTTCAAAAAAACTGGATGGAATTGTCAGAAATAATTTATAGAAGATGCTGTCTGTTTTCACGTTTTTATTTTGGAATTTAATTTAGGATACTGTTTTCCTGTTGTTGTTGCAACTGGAATGAAGTGAAACGAAGCAATTTTAGTTAACCTAAATTATTTCTTGATTTTCTGTTCTGGCTCAATTTAATATGTTAATATGTAGACTTAAAATAAGCTGCTGTTTTCTATCTCTCAATCTAACGATGATGAAACCCCTTAACTCCTTTCTCCGTAAATGGCGTTTTTTGCTGCTGTTGTTGTTGGTGCTGTTGGTGGTAAATTTGGGTCATGTTCGAGCTTCTGAGAAGTCACCGCCAAAAGACTGGCAACTCCAGGGAATGTTGGCGGCGTTGGATGATTCTGATCCTGATGTTTGGTTGGTGGCTTTGGATAAATTGTCTGATTATGACCTTAAGCCTCCTGTTGAAATTCCCTCAGAGCGGGTAGAACAAATTGGAAAATTGTTGAGCTATGAAAATTCGGATGTCCGTAAAGCAGCAGTATGGGTAGTGGATGATATAGGATCGGAGGCTAAACAATTTATTCCCAAGTTGCTGCAGTTGTTCAGTGATGAAGATTGGGATGTATGTAAAGTAGCAGCAAGAGCAGTGGGTCAGATGGGGTCGGAGACTAAACATTTGGTTCCCAAGTTGCAGCAGTTGTTGAAGAATAAAGATTCGCGTGTCCGTGCAGCAACAGCAATAGCAGTGGGTAACTTGGAGTCGGAGGCTAAACAATTTATTCCTCAGTTGCAACAGTTTTTGAGAGATATAAATTGGCGTGTTCGTTTCGCAGCAGCAGAAGCAGCAGGTGAGATGGGGTTGGAGGCTAAACAATTTATTCCCCAGTTGGAAAAGTTATTGAGGGATGAAAATTCGGATGTCCGTGCAGCAGCAGTAGAGGCAGTGGGTGAAATGGGGTTGGAAGCTAAACAATTTATTCCCCAGTTGCTACAGTTGTTCAGTGATGAAAATTTCCTTGTCCGTAAAGCAGCAGCAAGGGCAGTGGGTGAGATGGGGTTGGAGGCTAAACAATTTATTCCCCAGTTGCTACAGTTGTTGAAGAATAAAGATTCAAGTGTCCGTGCAGCAGCAGCAATAGCAGTGGGTAAGATGGGGTCAGAGGCTAAACAATTGATTCCCCAGTTGCTACAGTTGTTCAGAGATGGAACTTTCGAGGTTCCTTATGAAGCAGCAAGGGCAGTGGGTGAGATGGAGTCGGAAGCTAAAGAGTTGATTCCCCAGTTGCAGCAATTGTTGAGTGACGATAATTCAAATGTCCGTGCAGCAGTAGTATGGGCAGTTGGTGAGATGGGGTCGGAGGCTAAAGAATTTATTCCCCAGTTGCTGCAGCTGTTCAGGGATGAAGATTGGGGTGTCCGTGCAGCAGTAGCAAGAGCAGTGGGTAAGATGGGGTCAGAAGCTAAAGAATTGATTCCTCAGTTGCAGCAGTTGTTCAGGGATGAAGATTCGTTTGTCCGTTATACAGCAGCAAAGGCAGTAGGTGAGATGGGGTCAGAGGCTAAAGAATTAATTCCTCAGTTGCAGCAGTTGTTGAAGGATGAAGATTCGTCTGTCCGTGAAGCAGCAGCAACAGCAATGGGCGAGATGGGAAGGTTGAATATTCAGCAGATTTTAGCAATTTTGAATGTAGCTCATAAAAGCAGCTATGAAGAAGCAAGACTTCGTTTTACTACTTACTTTGTCAGTGGCGGAGAATCTAAGACCGTTACCTTAATTCAATGGTTGGGTTCCCCCGAAAAATATCCCTATGAAAACAATAAGTTTGATCACTCTCGAAAAGAAGGCAAAAAAATCTTAAAACTATTTGCCGAAATTTGGCAAGCAACCGAAACCCTAGATGAATTACGCCCAGAATTAGAAACACAAATTGCCCAAGTAGTCGATCGCGTCGAATGGCAACCCCAAGACATTAACTTCCTCACCACCCACTACAAAAATTTAAAAGATGCCAACTCTACTCATGCTGATTCCATCAACACAAAAATTAAGATATTAAAAGGAATACAATGGTTCTCCTACATCTGGAAGTTTCTACTCCTTCACGCCATCATTTGGCTCATCCTCCTCTCCTTCTATCCCAAATCTCGCGAAATTCAAACCCTATTCTGGCATCCCCTGATTCGCAGAATTGCCGGACTTGGTTACGTCGGTTTATTACTCACCTGGATACCATTCCTCCGCCGCCTACTCCTATCCCCTTTCCAACCCCTCCTCATCGCAGATGCTAACCTCGACAGTTTCAACCCTCAAGATTATTTTCCCGACTCCAATGTTTGCCTCAAAAATACCCACAACCTCCAACCCATCAAAACCGCCATTGCCAAAGTGCAATCTCCCATTATCCTGGAAGGAGAATCAGGTCTGGGCAAATCCATGTTTCTGCGCTACTGGGCGAAAACCTGCAAAAATTTAGTAGTTTACCTACCCGCCAGCAAATGTGCCCAAGGAGCGATCGCTGCCATCCAAGCAAAAGTCCCCATTTCTCAAACAGACCGCAAATTCCTAGAAAATCTCATCTACAATAACGCCCTAGAAATTTGTATTGACGGTCTCAATGAAGTCACCCCCGACACCCGCACTAAAATTAGTTATTTCGTCGAGCGTCATTTCCGGGGTCATATTCTCCTAGCAACACAACCCCTAGATTGGATTCCACCCTCGGCCACCAAAACCTATATTCTCCAACCATTAAAACGTCAGCAAATTCGACAGTTTCTCCAGACTCGTCAGTTTACCCCATCCGCAGAAACATCAATTTCCCAGTCTGAGTATGAGGAAGCTTGCGAAGAATACCTAGAAAAAACCTTCAATTCAAACAAACAGTCAGAGGAAGAGCGCAAAGCAGTACGTCGGTTATTATCGAATCCCATGGATTTAACTATTGTGGCGCAAATTCTCGCCCAGGGGAAAAACCCTGACTTGCTCAACCTGCAACAACAGCAGTATAGTGTTATGGCAGCAGCATACGAGCAGATTAATTTTGATTCCTTTCCCCTAACAGAATTTGCCGAAACAGCATATCAAATGCGCCTCAACGATGAAATTAATATTCCGTCAGAGTGGAAAAAAGAGCTAAATTGCATGGAAAACTACAAAATGGTTTTGCGCCGTCAACGCCATGTAGAAGGTAATTCAGGTTCCCAATGGTATTTCCGCCATGATAAAATTCAAGAATATTTTATCGTCCAGACATTTCTTGGTGAGGGGAATCAAAAATTAGAACAACATATTAATGACCCCAGATTTCGAGGAGTTTATCTATTATTAGCAACTTTGTTACCCTATAACGAAGCACTGTTATTACGAGAGAAATTATTAATAAATGCAGCGGAAACCAAAGACCATGTTGTGAGCGACCAATTTATTCAACGATTAAATTCTCGGTCGGAATTATCTAAAAATGGAGAGAATTTGAATCTAGTGGAAATTATTAAATTGCTGATTGTTGAGAAAAATAATAATATAAATATTGAAGTTAACCCTAATATTGAAACTAATCCTAATACTGAATTTAACCCTAATATGAGGAATGAAAAAATGAATGATTCTTACAGAGCAAAATATGACCTGAGAGAAGCCGCTCTTCGTAATATAGTTGAAGGGCAAAGTGAAAGTAGTGGTAACGTGGTCGAGAATGCTGAAGGTGGCAGTCAGGTTATAGGAACCCAAAATAACTATGCTTCCCAAGAAAAACAAACCCTCGCCGAAGCTGCTGATGAAATTCAAAAATTATTGAAACAGTTGGAATCAAATAATCCCGATGCCACCGATGCAGAAAAAGAAGCATTTGTCACCGCCTGTATTCCGCCGAATAACCGTCAACGTTTTGTCGGAGCATTGCAAGCGGGAGGCAAAGAAGCTCTGAAAGAATTATTAGATAATCCTTATGTTAATGTGGGAGTTGCCATTGTGGAAGGGTGGCAAAATCCAAATTAAGAACATATAAAAAATTGGAACCTTGTAGGTTGGGTTGAGGAACGAAACCCAACAACTCTTGTTGTCTCTGTGTAGGCTTTGTTGAGTTACGCTATCGCTTAACCCAACCTACATTATTTTTTAATAATTCTTACCACTTTTCCGCTATGAGGAACGTTAGCGCCAGCTTATCCGTTAGGATAAACCCAACAACTCTTGTTGTCTCTGTGTAGGGTTTGTTGGGTTACGCTAGCGCTTAACCCAACCTACATTATTTTTTAATCATTCTCTCCACTTTTCCCCTATTCTGCCATTTCTAAATAGCAGTGTTAGAATTACGAGTATATTGGGCAAAAGTCATTGGCATACAGTGGAGAAATATTAATAATAAGTTAAAAGTCTTTAACTTTTACATTGCCGTATTATCTTTTGTCTATACATTCTGCACTAATAATATCTAAAATCTAATATGAGTGGTACTATTACTCCTTCCCAACCAAATATTAGTCAGTTGTCTGACACTAAAGCGACACCTTTAACCTCCGGTTCTGTAGTAGGAGATTTCTTCCAAGAAACCCTAGCATTAACCCGTCGATTATTTATCCAACTAAAACGACGCCCTTCGACATTAGTAGCTGGAGTTATCCAACCCCTGATGTGGTTAATTCTATTTGGGGCACTTTTCCAAAATGTACCTCAAGGGTTATTTGGTGAAAGTCAAAATTATGGACAATTTCTCGGTGCTGGTATTATTGTCTTTACCGCTTTTGCTGGAGCCCTGAATGCTGGTTTGCCAGTCATGTTTGACCGAGAATTTGGCTTTCTCAACCGCCTACTGGTTGCTCCATTAACATCTCGTTTTTCTATTGTCATAGCTTCAGCTACCTTTATTGTCACCCTGAGTTTTATTCAGTCAGCAATAATCATCGGTGCTGGTGCATTTTTGGGTGCTGGATTACCTGATATATTAGGATTAGCTACCATTGCCCTGATTGTCCTAATGTTGGTTGTGGGCGTAACTGGTTTAAGTTTGGGTCTGGCCTTTGCTTTGCCTGGTCACATTGAACTTTTGGCGGTTATTTTTGTCACTAACTTACCTTTACTGTTTGCCAGTACTGCTCTAGCACCTCTATCTTTTATGCCTAATTGGTTACAGGTAGTTGCAAGTTTAAATCCTTTGACTTATGCGATCGAGCCTATTCGCTATTTGTATCTACATAGTGACTGGTCTATTGGTAGTATTATCATGGAAACACCTTTTGCTAATATTTCTTTTGGTACAGCATTGTTGGTACTGTTAGTCTTTGATGTAGTGACTTTAGTAGCAATTCAACCTTTATTACGTCGTCGTTTTGCTTAAGTTGATTTAATTAAGTAGGTAAATACAAATTATATTTAGGACTTAGGCACTGACAATAGATATAGGGTCTTGTGCGTTATTATACCGCTAACACACCCTACAAATAGCGTTTGTGCGTAAATTAAATATAAATATAGGGTGCATTGCAACGCACCTTATACCACTATCGTCAAATTAGCTCTCTTCTTCAAACAAACCAAAAAAGTTGTATGCTATATATCTAAAGTTTCCTAAAAGAACTACGATATGACCTATGTCTACTCAACTTTTGACAAAAATCATTTTCAGCACCTTAACCACAGGAATAATAACTATATTCCTACCTCAAGCATCTTTTGCCCAATCTTATGAAACTGATACGGTTAATCCTCTAAAGGATTTGCAAACCATAGATAACCCCGATCCTTTCAGTGGTTCCGGTGGGTTGAATATGTTCGACATTATTCATAACTCTAGACTGGGAAATAACCGGAATATGAAAGAGTATATGCTCGAACAACGTGACAGTCTTAATGATGCAGCGACACAGTTTCGCAATAAACAGCAGCAACTGATACAACCATCACAGAATGCTGTTGGTGATACTCCTGCTTCTACCGTAGGTGAGAGTGAAGTTAATCCTTAATCGACCACATAGTAAAATTATTTATTCAAGCGATCGCTCTGTTGCTCAAATATAGCAGCATGAGCGTTTTGTTTTTTTCAAAGAGAATAGGGAACAGGGAACGGGAACTATATAGAAGTACCTTCTTTGGCCTTTAATATCAAGTTGCACTGATTAACCACAATATAATAAATATGGCAGACTCCTCAAGAGTCATCTTCAGATGACTTAAGCTATTAGCCAAGGATTGAAATCCTTGGCTCTGATTGTGATGGAGCAGGATTATTCTGCGTTACCGTCATAGGAACATCTGTAAGGCCGATTCCTCCTGGAACCTTGTGGGGCTATTCCCTCCCTGGAAGCGAAACCAGTAGTCAGGTTTTCTTCTTCAAGTCCCTCTATAGATTTTTCAATATTCAAGCGAATCACAGGCTTCTGTTGTTGTGGCATCAGATTTTTCTTGGCCATCATAGTTATTCCTCTGTGTATTTTTAGCTCAATCTGCTTGCATTTTAGGCTTCCAAATCGCTACTGTCAAGCTTGGCTGGGCGAGCCATCAGGTATAGCGCTGTGGGCAGGCAACAGGGGGCATAAAAAGTGTGGTTTTGTTATCCGCCAAGAAATAAATTTCTAGGCTCACAGCAGAAGTCATCTAAAGATGACTAAAGATAGCTGATTTATTATACCAATTCCCATGCATTAGTGCTATACTTACGCAATACTTCAGTTATTAACTAATTAGCAGAATCCGAATCACTTTTATGCTAATTTTAGCTAATTTAATATTTATTATTCTTATGTTTTATTTTCCCCCACTCCCCCTACTCCACTATTTTTCCTCCTGGGAGGGGTTAGGGGTGGGTTCCCTGCTCAACAAAATGTAGAAAAGTTTTTGAGAAGTGGTATTATGGCTGATTAATGAGACTTGATACGATACCTGAAAACTCTTCATAAAATCGATATCAAGAGCAATGTTTTTCCTACTGTTCCCTGTTCCCTGTTCCCTGTTGCCTATTCCCTGCTATATTAAAACATTATCGGCATTAAATTCATCTGCTCTTCCGGCAATGCTTCAGGCAACCAGCCCATTTTCACAGGCACATCATACAACCTACCCCCTCCAAACCTCGGCCAAAAATGGCGTAACCCAGGCACAATAACCTTTACCACATTTAGCTCAATATCTGGGCGAGTCTGATCCAAAACCAAAGTTTCCATGCCTGCTGCTTGAGCAATTTTCACACAAGTCAAAACATCCTCATAAATGTCATCACTCCAAAGCAGAGGATAATCTTGATAAACTTTGGCTGGTATTTCTGGGTGGGGAGCTAAATAAGGCTGACTTTCTATAGTTGCTGTAGTCATCCATTCCTGTACCCCTTCTTCAATTTGACTAATATCTTCCTCATCGATTCCCAAATTAATCTGATTCACTTCTGTTACCGCTCGCAGCATCGCAATTTTTGGGTCAAAATGCGCTCCAAAACCTGTAATAATTCGCTCATCCTCCCCATCAACTCGACGCGAAACTGCGCTAAAAACTGGTATTCCTAAATCTGTTGTTAAATCCAAAACCCATAACTCGCGATGATTTTGTTGATAAAATTCTTGCACTGCCAATAAATAGGGGTCGTCAAAACTGGCTAAATCTACTGATGGACGCTTGAGGCGATTGTACCACCAAATTGCGACACTATCGCGCTCTACTAATTCCATAAATCCTTGCAAAATTGCTTCTTCTATGGTATTACCCGCAGCGTTTCCATTAGAATCAGCTATACAGAAATTATGGTTTGTGGGCAAGTTATAAGCATAATAACACCAAGCAGTAGGCAAATATTTACGAGTATCTTCTGTAAGTGACCATACTGGAGTCCAATCTATTTTTTTGCTGGCATCAAAAGGTTGGGGAATCCGATCGCGGTCTACTTTACTATTAGCATTCAATTTTTTGCGGTTTGCGTACTGAGTCGCACTGAAGTGCAAAATTTTTTCTGGGTGAATAGCTTGCTCTCCCAATTCAGCTAAAGTGGATTTTTTCCTGGGTTCGTCTCCTTGGAATATTCCCGAATAACGTTCGATCGCTTCACAAAAACCACTAGCTTTGGCTTGGCGATCGCTCTTGCCTTTCCCCCCACTTTTATGACTAAGGGAACGACGTAAAGCACTGAGAGTTTTGGCACTACCGAAACTATGAATAGCATTGTAGGTATGAATGAGAGGATTATTTGGGTCAGAGGTTCGTATCAAAGCACTGACAATTCCAGTAATAGGGCTAATTAGTTGTTCGTAGCGTTTCGTTGTTTGGTCGGGAGTGAAAGCACGATGACCGCCATCAGAGGTAAAATGTTTTTGGCGACTGGTGAGAGTCAGAGGATAAAATGCCGTGTCTTTGAGTAATTTAGGATCGCCGCAAGCTTGACATTGAGGACGTTTACTCAAAATATGAGTTTCTGTTATCAGGTTTGTCTGGTTAAAGGTAATTACTTTCCCAGCAAGAGTAGTAAAGTTAGGCATTTCCACCCCACATCTTTGTACTATCCATTTGGCAACTTCAGTAGTTATTAGATTGATAGCAGTTGCCATAGTTGAAGGTAGAAAAGCAAAAGAAGTAGGCAGACATCCAGAAACTTCTCTTTTACTCGCACTAGATTTTTTTGTCGAAAGAGATTTCTGTTTCTGTCGCAAAACGGCAGCTTCAACTTCCCGATGACCGCGCAAACGTTGAGCTAAACATTCCCAACATCCGGTATCTTCTGGCTCAAATATTGGCCCCAACCACAGTAACCCTCCCACGGGTTTTGCCAGTAACCAAGGTTGATGAGCGCAGACTGCAGTTTCATTAATTGTTGCAAGTTGTGGTTGTAGGTAGTCATCGGTGAGGACAACTAATAGTGCGTTTTGGTCTGATGTTAGTGGATAATTTTCCCAAAGCTTGGTTTTTATGCCTACTGCTGTCAAACTTTCGATTAATAAATCTGTGGTTGTTTCTCCCACTGAGGCGACATAAACTGAGATTTGCTGGAGATATTCGGAGGCGAGTTGTGGTTCGACATTGAGTAATGACCAAAATGCAGCTACTGGTTGGGGGAGTTGGGGAGTTGCTTCGGTTAAATAACCTTTGCTGTGGAGGCGATCGAGAACATATTGAATTTGCTCTGAGTCTGCTATTTCTACTAAAGTTTGACAAATTTCTTCAAAGTTATGTTGACCGTCTAATAAAGGAATTAGGTGACAATAAAATTCTCCAGTGAGGGCGTGAGTGGAATTTTCTCCTAAGAGGTAAACATGCTTAGGTTCAATAATTTCGATGCGAAAATGTGGTTGAATTTGTGGATATTGCATGATGATTTTAAAGGCAGAAGGCAGAGGGCAGAAGGAAAAGAAAGATCTAAAGAAAGAAAGTTTTTGTTTGCTTTTGAACTTAGTTGAAATATTTGCTATTGTATGAGGCTTGTAAGTTGAGATTACGCTTCAAGAAGATGGCTCTTTAACATACCAGTATTGTCCACAATTTTGCTGAATAATTTCACCTTTTAATTCCCGCGATCTTCGTTCGCCATTTTCATCCAGATAATAAACGGTATAATTCATAACTGTAACTTCTCCACTATGAAAACCTGTAATGCGTGGCCAAAAGTTAGCCTTACGATCGGCATCGAGAGAAGGACGGATAGTGCAGCAGTCGGGGTTACTCTCCATAAACTGTTCAAAGCTTTCGTATTTTATTTTTTCGTAACGTTGCCCCTCATTTTCATGATTTTGCCCCTCATTGATGAAAATAGTATCTCCCTTACTTGCTCTTTCAAACACCTTTTTAAATTTATCCTCATCACTTAAATAACGCATCTCCGCGAAGCAAAATTCCGAATAATTTAAACCTGCGTAGATAACAAAAAGAGCAAATAACACTGCTAAAAATGTGCTACAACCTAAAAGAATTTTCATTTTTAAACTTACCTTTAGCCTCAGTATTAAGTATTAGACGCAGGCCGATTCAAGCTATCATATCATGTCAGGAAGGTAGAAGGTTTTCTTACAATTGTGACTTACCGAATAATACCAATTTGAAAAAAGAATGTTACGAATAATAAGTGCAATAAAAAGATTTTGTAGAAAATGCCCTTTTGCAAAAAAGAGAATTTACGACCTGAAAACTGGTATTAAATCTATTCCCATACGACTCCTGACTCCTGAATTTTAACTTCTAAATTTTAACTTTTAACTTTTGACTTCATGACTTATTCCCCGATCGCCCTTCAGCTTCACCAAACAATATAAAATGTTCAAACCCAGTATTAAAAACACCATTTTCTACTGCTAAAGCTACACCAGGATTAGAAGCTAGATAAAATCGTTCATCAAATGCAGTAGCTCTTTCATCGCGTCCTTCAAAAAAACCAACATTAATAAAATGATCGAAGCCACTATTAAAAACATTATTATCCACTGCTTCTGCTACCCCTGGATTTTCAGTTAAATAAGTAGTTTCATCAAATAAAAGACTGGGGTTGCGCCCTTGAAATTGACCTCGATTAATAAAGTGGTCTAAACCATTTGTAAACAAACCATTTTGCACAAATCTGGCTACATCAACGTTATTTTCTAAATAAAATTCTTCATCAAAATAGATTTCTATGGGATTAATTTGTTGTTCCGTCAAATACTGAATAAAATTCTGGAAAATTTCAGGTGGCGTAACATCTGAAACAATCTTAGCTACAAAAGCATTAGATTCTAAACCAAAATTATTCAAAGCATCAATAACCGGAAAATCTATAGAATCAGAAAAACCAACTACATAAGTATTCTGAGCAGGGTCTATAACAATACCATTTCCAGATTCATTTCCCACACCACCAATAGTTGCAGAAAAATCTAAAAACAATCCACTACTAGAAACTTTACTCACAAAAACATCATCTGGTAATCCCAAACCAACCCCTTCTTGAAACTCATTAATAATCGGAAAATTCACAGAAGCAGTACTACCAGTCACATAAGCATTACCCAAATTATCCACAGCAATATCATTAGCAAATTCACTATTATTTCCACCTAAAAAACTCGCATATCCCAAACTACCATTCCGATTAATTTTCATCACAATAGCATCACTACTACCGCCTCCAAAGAAATTTTGAAATCCACTCAAAGCAGGAAAGTCTCCCACAGGAGAAGTAGCAATATCTCCCTCAAGAATACGAGTTCCTGTTGTACCAGAAACATAAATATTTTCAGCTAAATCTATGGCAATACCACTACCTGAATCACCATCGCCCCGACCATAAAAAGTTGAGAAAAGTAAGTTGCTACCTTCGGGATTTAATTTAGTAATAAAAATATCGCTATCTCCGCCATAAAAATTTTGCAGTGGGTTCTCAAGTGGGAAGTCAAAAGACCTAGTTGAACCTGTTATATAAGCATTACTATTATTATCAACTTCAATATCAATTGCTGAATCAAAATCTATGCCACCTAATAAAGTAGAATATTCTAATGTTTTGCCATTTCTGGATAATTTAGTTACAAAAGCATCGCGATTCAAATTATTAGTAGTTTCGGTTTGAAAGGCATCTTCTGTAGTAGGAAAGTCGGCAAAACCTGGAATTGGTTCTGCGGGAAATGGGGAAAAACCACCGGTACTTCCAGTTACAAAAGCATTGCCATTATTATCTACGGCAATACCTCTACTAATATCTTCGTCTCGACCACCAAGGTAAGTAGAATATTGTACGCTGTTACCTAAACTAGAAAGTTTTGTCACAAAAGCATCGCCGTTAAAACTACCTCCACCATAAGTAGTTTGGAAGGCATTAACTGTTAGGAAATCTAGGGAATTAGTATTACCTGTAACGTAAACTCCGCCTGCTATATCTACAGCAATATCTGTGCCAAATTCATCGTTACTTCCCCCAAAATAAGTAGACCAAAGAACAGTTCCATCTTGGTCGAGCTTAGTGACAAAAGCATCGTTATTAAATACAACTCCCCCACCATTAAAGTCTGATTGAATTGCATTTATTGTGGGAAAATCAACGGAGGTAGTATCTCCAGTTATATAAACATTTCCGGCAACATCTACAGCAATGCCATTACCACGATCAAAACCATTTCCGCCGATTAATGTGGAATATTCTACGGTGGGGTCGATAATTAATTCATAGTCTCTGTTATATTCTCCAATGTCGAATCCTACTTGATTATTTTCGAGGAGTTGATAGGCGACTTCAACTTCAATTTGCTGACCATTTATTTCTTGATAAGCAATTGGGGGTGCTTCAGTTAATTCCCCAAATTCAGTATCTATAGATAAAGTACCGTCAGCAAGAATATTAATTTCTTCTATCCCACTGTAGTTAAGAATAATTTGAGAAGTGTCGATGTTGGGAGAAACAATAAAATCACTTTTTAGGTTGCCGTCGATACTACTATATATTAGGTCAATACCAGGATATAAATTTTCATATTCAATAGTGGCATAAGTTGGAATATTTGTATATGAATCGTATGAATCATCAGAGTTATTACCTTGGAAAAAGTTGGCAACTCCGGGCAGTTGATTTAAAGGTTTAATAATAGGTTCGGGATTAGCATTTTGGAAATTTAATTTCACTACATCTGAGGTAGTTTGACCTTCTATGTCTTGAGCTGCAGCAAAGATAATTTCATCTGGAGCAAATAATAAATCATAGTTATTTGCTTTTGCTAAATACTTAACTTCAGTATTGTTAATTTGTCCTGCATTTTCGATAAAACTAATACCTGTCAGAGGGTCATTATTTATGGATAAATCAGTCGGCGGTGTTCCAAGTTCTTGTACTTCTAATTCTGGGGGTAATATTTCTGAACTAGATACAATATTTTGATTATTATTTATGTCAAATTCAGGCAGATTAGTTAAAGGTAATCCTGCTAATTGATTTTCGGATAAATCTATCATTAATTTTCTCTAATAAAATCAGGAATAAGATGAGTAGTAACTTGTAATTTTTCCAAGTGTGAAAAAAGTATATTTAGGCTAAAACTTATTAAATAGCTATTTTTTGTATGTTGTTTCAGTGTTTTTTTATTTTATAAGAAACTGTTTCCTCCTGCCATTTTTCTACCGTTGGCATATATAACCAATGATTTAATTTTTCTGCTGCTACATAACCTTTTAATTCTGGGTCTGGCCAAATATGAAGCTTATCTAAACATCCAATACTTTTAGCTGCTTCTTCCACCTCTGCCCATTGTTTAATAAAATTTTCTGCCCACGATTTTTTAGTCATAATTGAACTAGCAAATTCTAAACCTGCTGCTATCATACGTTTACCATTACTTCCACGAGCATTAATAGGTTCCCAAAATATTACTTCTGGCTCAATTTTCATAATTTGTTCTAAATTCATTTTAAAATCATCTAATGTCATTATCGGAGGAGTGGGAGCCATAGCTACATACAATCTGCATCCTGCTTGATGACCTTTTTGTAGAGCTTCATAACGTTTAGAAGGCGGAGGTGATTTTGGTTCAATTTTGAGACTAAGTTCATCATTAAAAAATGGTAAACTCATGCCAACTGTAATATTAGGCTGATTCAGAATATCTAAATCTTTTACCCATAAAGGACTACGAGTTAAAATTCTTACTCTTCTCTTATTTTTAGATAATATTTCGACAGTTTGACGAGTAATTTTTGCTGTTTGAGAATTTTGATATGGGTCAGTTCCAGAACATAATAAAACGACTCCTTTACCTTCTGGTGTTTCGCGCCATTTTTTCTTACGATTTAACTTTTCTTCTAATTGCTGAGGTATATTTTCTCGGACTAATAAATATTTTCCCCAATCCATCTGAGGATTACTAATTCCCTTTTCTTGTAATTCCTTTTGTTTGGTTCTAATTGCTGGAGTTGAGGGAACATAACAAAATGTACATCCATGAAGACAACCAGATGCTATATTAATTACATAATCACATA
>NZ_CEZPJD010000119.1:6257-14442 GCF_983059655.1 Okeania sp. | reverse complement strand
AATGTACGACAGGCGATCGCCACAGAGACTCAGATATATACTTTAAAATCTCCACCAAAATCTATTCATATTTCAGATTGAAAATTAACAAGAAAATTACTATTAAATCAAGGAGTTTTAAATAATTTCATAACTTAAATTATATCTTTTACCGAATAATTAAGGTTTAAAGCCTCTCATTTAAAGGAGAAACAAAAAAAGATTTTAATTATTAGTCAATCCTCTTCTTTTCAAGGAGAGGTAATAATTCATTATTAATTATTAATTATTAATTATTAATTATTGAAGGGCTATTGTCAATTTACTTATAAATAAGTAAAAAACCACATAGAATAATCTTCTAATAATTCAGCATTTTCAGAATCTTCCATAACAGCTTCTAATTCAGCTAGTGGCAATGTAAATTTCTGACTATCTGTAGTGCGCTCCAATTCTGCTAAAACTCCAGACTCTAAATTTAGTCGGTCGTCTAATTTCAGCAGATTAAACACATCTGTATAAGATGGCTTTTTCTTCTTCAACTTTTGATATTCTTTTTCACTTCCTGGACCAATAGTATAATGTTCTTCCCACTCAAATTCTTCTATTCCTGTAACTAAACAAGGAAATTCAATATTTTGCTTGAGATATTTAAAATATTTTTTTAAATTACTTTGATTAACTTTTAAATTATTTGTATTGAAAATTTCCTCTAACTTTTGTTCAAAAACTTCTAAATTAATTTGTTCTGTTTCATCATCTTCTTCCATCCCTTGAAAAGCACCGATATGCTGTAAAAAATCCTCAATAGGTACACTGATAGTTATATTTCCTCCATTATTCAGTTTACCAGTTTTCCCTGATATAATAGTCTCATCAATTTCAATTGGTTTGAGTTTTCTGGTATCAGGTTGAGACTTATTTTTATTTTGTCTTTGATTAGATTTTGGCATGAAGTTCTCCCCTTATCCAGGTTTATGATTAAAGAATATCTATAAAGTTAAAAAAAATCAGTCGCTCTATCTCTACTTTAGGAGTAAATTATGACACAAATATTACAATCCCCAGAACCCATAGTTTATCAAGGACATTTTGGAGAATTTACTATCACAAAAAGCGACCGCTTTAGTGTCATTATTTACCGCAGTGGCCTCACGATCGCTGCCCTGAGTTTTGCATTAGGCAGCATTTTAGTCCTATGGCAAGGTAATAACCCAACCATTATTAAAGCACTTACGCCTATCTATGGTTGTTTTTGTCTAGCTTTAGGTCTAAGTTTAGCAACTATTCATATCTATATGGCCATTTTACACCGACTACTGCAGGCATTTTGGATTATAGGGACTATTACTGCAGTAATTTTAGCAATTAACAGTACTCAGCCCCTGTTTTTAGTAGTTTACACTAATCCAATTACCATTTTGGGTGTTGGTTTTACCTTTGCTGCCTTGACTGGTATTTATTTCAAAGAAGCTTTTTGTTTTAACCGCCTAGAAACGAAATTCCTCACACCTTTAGTACCTTTTTTACTTCTATCTCATATGGCTGACTTTTTATTACTTGAAGTCAAAGAGTTTTTATTGGGAATTTGGGCATTTCTATTTATAGTTTTTGCTATCCGAAAGGTATTCCAAGCAATACCTCCAGACATAGGTGATAAGAGTGTTTTTGAATATTTGCACAAAAAACAGGAAGAAGTAGTTCATAGCTCTTTCTAGCTATTAACAGTAAATATTAATTAAGTTAAGTGAAGAAGATTTAGTCTTTTTTTATAGACATTTCCAATAATAAAAAATCAAATCAATTATCGCACAGAAATTATCAATTATTTTCCCCTACTCTCTACTTTCTCTATTATTAAAGATAGAGATGTCTAATAAATAGCAGTTATCTCAAATCTAAAAAATTTTGTTACCTACATTTAGTTATGAGTAAAAGTAGTTCATAGTCAGTAGTTAGGAAAAAACACATAATAATAAAATTTACAGCAGATTCGTTCGTATGTCAAAGTACATACAATTGAATCTGCTTTATCAAAGATCGTGCTACACTTATAACTTTGATTTTGTAAATTTGTCAGGACTTACAGATGAGGTATGAAAAACTAGGATTTGAGATAGTTTTCCGTTTCGGACTCAGACGAAAATAAGTTGCAGGTGCATAAGCCCTATTTATAAAGTACTTATACCATTTCTCAAAAACTTCTCTACATTTTGTTGAGCAGGTTAGTAGGGGAGCGAAGGGGAGAAACAAAAATCAGAATAATTAACATTAACTTATCTAAAATTAGCAAAAAAGTAATTCAGCTTGTGCTAATTAGTTAATTTGCTATACTTTAGCACTACTTTTAGTAATTGGTATTATCGCAATTGCCAAAAAGCTTGAGGTAGGCAAATTCATAATTTTTAGAGAGTAAAGAGTAGAAAATAAGAAAAACAGTAAGCATTCAGCCGTCAGCTATAAGTTATTAATATGATTATCTTGGAAGAATAAATTAGTCTTCAAGGATAATTAAAAGTTACTACTCAAAGTATACTCCTTTAACCCACATTCCGCACCACAAAATGTAGTATAAAAGGTGAGTAGTCAATAGTCAATAGTCAGTAGGGAATGATACCGACTAATTGTCTGGCTCCATGTAAGTATTTATGCTCTTAATATTTTCCTGAGAATTTGACTTCTAAGAAAGCTCAATGAAGATAATTTTTACAGTATAAATACTTATCAAGCTACCATTTTTTATGCTACTTTTGATGTTACAACTTGACGTGCGGAACGTGGGCTTTAACAATAGAAAGAATTATTTGCTGATTGCTGACCGCTAATAGCTGAATGCTTACGAAAAACAAATGTACCTCAGTAACTTGAGAAACGCTATATCTATATATCTAAAATTCAGTTAAATAAATTACTTATGAAGCTCAATAGTAAAGAACAGAAAAAATTATAAATCTGTTTTATAGCGCTACGCGCTAGGCAACAGGCAACAGGCAACAGGCAAAAGTAAACTGTGAGTGGGTTTGGTGGATTTAGGAATGTCCTAACCTAAACTTGTAGCGCTATATTAACAGGATTTAATGTTATCTGGAATCTATGTTGATTACTTAAATGTATCCAAAAAACATTTTCTTACAATGGCAGGAAAAATTAATTTTAATAACCCAGATATGGATATTAATTCTAGGATTAATTATCTTTCTAATTACGATTTGCTGCTTTAATATTTATTCATTCTTAGCACTAACCTCCCCCATAAAAGCAGATATACTAATAGTTGAAGGTTGGATGTCTGACTATGCCGTGAAATTAGCGATCGCTGAATTTCAACAAGGTACTTATCAGAAATTAATCACCACAGGTTCACCCATAGGCAAGGGATACTATCTATCAGAATACGATAACTTTGCCGAACTAACAGCCGCAACTTTAATTGCCTTGGGTTTCGAGCCAGACCAAGTGGTTGCTATACCGACTCCTCAAGTTGTTAAGTATCGTACTGCTGCCTCTGCTATTGCAGTTAAAGAATGGCTAGCAACTTCTAATCTGAAAGTAGACTCTATCAATATCTATACTTTAGGACCTCACGCTCGCCGTAGCTGGATGATTTATCGAAATATTTTCAATCCAGATATTCAGGTAGGTGTGATTGCTCTTGAGCCTAAAGGTTATAATCCTAAAAAATGGTGGCAGTCTAGCGCAGGTATGAGGACTGTTGTTGGAGAGGCGATCGCTTATTTTTATACCCGCTTTGTCAATTGGAAAGCTTGAATATAGGGACCAGAAGTTACTAGAAACGAAAAAGTACTAATTAAAAACATATCATATCATGTCCGGATAATCAGTGATAAAAAACCTTTTACCGAAAAATCGTGGGTATGAGCCTCCCCTTTTAAGGGGATAAAAAGCGGTCGTTTGCTTTACAACGCTGGCGCGAAAAGCGGAGCTTCCCGTAGGGTGAGATGGCTCCGAAACCTGCGCCATATCTATGAGACCAAGAGAAAAAATAATTCCGTACTTCAAGCCTCTTGGTTTCCTAGGTCATGCTCCGCAAACAGCAAGAGGTACTGATAACTGATAACTGATAACTGAAATGACCTTTAAACCTTTCTTCCCCTTCTGCCCTCTGCCTTCCCTCCTCCAAAGTAAACTTTCAACCGGATTTGATATCACCCATCAAAGGCTAACAAACATTAATATCTGGTAGGGGATCTTAAACGTACAGCCAAAATAAAATTTTACAGAATTCAATTTAAAATTCTGCACCTTATTAATTTGACGCTTCTGTTTCATGCCCCTACCTAAATTCTTTCTTATAATTACAGGAACTAAACTAAATCCTATAATTAAGTTTGAACGAAAGTGAATTAAACTTAGTAGCGACGAGAGTTGTTTCTGCGGCCACCGCCAAAGGAAGGTCTTTCCTCACGAGGTTTGGCTTTATTCACTTTGATTTCGCGACTCATCCATTCAGCACCATCAAGTGCAGCAATGGCCGCTTCTTCTTCTTCCTCGGTATCCATTTCCACGAACCCAAAACCACGAATGCGTCCTGTTTCACGGTCAGTTGGTAAATGAACTCGTTTGACAGAACCATACTCCTTAAAAACTTCAGATAGGTCATCCTGCGTGACATCGTAGGATAAGTTGCCTACATAAATTGACATAGATATTCTCCAAAATTAAGATATTTGTAGAGATTTAGATTTCGGAGAGAAGCTTGTCAATAGCGACAGGAAAGTAGTCCTCAATATAAACAAACATTATAACCGAATTTATTCTCGCCTTTTATAATAACACAATAGATATTAATATTCAGAGACTTTTTTTAATATTAGGGAATAGGTAACAGGGAACAGAGAACAGGGAACAGCTCCTAAAGGCAAAAGTTTATACCAAATTCAAGAAAGATTGTTACAGTAAAATAGAAATGCTTAACGGAATTGAAAAATCTTCACTGTTTATTTCTTATACCTACCACCTACCACCTAATACCATTGAATAGCCAATCTTGATATAAAACTTAAAATGAGCATTGCTCAATGAACAATGCTCAGTATAAATGAGGTTAGAGGTCAGCGCCTTGAGACAAATATTATACGCTTACCACAGCTCAATCTAATTTTAAAGTTGCTTAACCTCAGAAACCAACTTAGCAACCATATCCTTAGCACTACCAAACAGCATCATAGTTTTATCCTTGTAGAACAAATCATTGTCCACACCAGCAAAACCAGTGCTGAGACCGCGCTTAATCACAATAGTATGCTTTGCCTTATCAACATCAAGAATGGGCATCCCATAAATTGGACTATTCTGATCCGCACGAGCCGCTGGGTTGACCACATCATTAGCCCCAATTACCAAAGCTACATCTGCCTGGTCAAACTGAGGATTAATGTCATCCATATCATATAACTGGGGATAAGGTACATTTGCCTCTGCCAACAATACGTTCATGTGTCCAGGCATCCGTCCTGCAACTGGGTGAATAGCATACTTAACCTCAACACCCAATCCTTCCAACTGGTCTGTCAACTCACGAACAGAATGTTGTGCTTGAGCAACAGCCATACCATAACCAGGTACAATTACCACAGAACGAGCATAACCCAACATCATTGCACCCTCTTCAGGGTCAATACTACGAACAGACTTATCAGTCGTGCCACCAGCAGCAGCAGGACCGCCACCTTCACCAGTACCAAATGCAGCAAACAGTACATTAGTCAAGGAGCGGTTCATACCCTTACACATAATTACTGTGAGGATAATACCAGAAGCACCAACCAATGCACCAGCAATGATCAACATATTGTTCATCACCACAAAACCAGCAGCACTAGCAGCTAGTCCAGAGAATGAGTTCAACAAAGAAATCACAACTGGCATATCGCCACCACCAATAGGGATGACAAACATTACACCCAATATTAGGGATACACCTACCAATGCTAAAAATACAGGTAAATTAAATGGTGTGACGCATAGATAAACGCTACCAACAATAAACCCACCAAACAGGAGAGCATTAACAGGTTGTTGCAATGGGAAAGTGATCGGAGAACCACTCATAATTCCCTGTAGTTTAGCAAAAGCAATTACAGAACCTGTAAAAGTTACACCACCAATTAATACGCCCAATAATGCTGTAATAGTAGTAGGCAATGGAGGAGACTGAGCAACAGCCAAATACCGCCAAAACTCACCTACTGCTACCATTGCAGAAGCAGCACCACCCAAACCGTTGAACAAACCAACCATTTGAGGCATATCAGTCATTTCTACTTTGTAAGCACCGATCGCTCCAATAATGGAACCGACAACAATTGCTACCAAAATCATTTCATAGTTGATTACTTCTTTTTCTAGCAGGGTTGCTACAATAGCAATCAACATTCCCACTGACGCCAGCAAATTACCATTACGAGCTGTAGCTGGAGATCCCAACTTTTTCAGCCCCACGAAAAACAAGGATACCGCTACTAGGTAGCTTAATTGAATTCCGGTTGGTATAAATTCCGTCATTATGCCGCCTCCTTCTTCTTGAACATTTGCAACATCCGGTCTGTAACCAAAAATCCACCAACTACGTTAATGGTGGCAAATACTACAGCAATTAAGCCTAAAATTACAGTGACGTTCCAATCTTTGTCACCAGCAATAATTAGTGCGCCCAAAACTGCAATCCCTGAGATAGCATTTGCTCCAGACATCAGGGGTGTATGCAGAGTAGGTGGCACTTTATTAATTACTTCAAATCCGGCAAATGATGCCAAGACGAATACAAATAAAGCTGCAATTAATGTTTCACTCATAGTCTTTTCAGAGTTGATTTTTGACTTTATAAGACATCAGCAAGGCTTTAACTGAAAAAAAATGCTCCTGCTGAACGCTAAATGTTTTCTCAACAAGACAAAACTCTTGCTGATAGCTGAGTGCTGAGTGCTGACTGCTAATTAACAGCAACACCTAAAGCATCTTTAACTCTTTGATTGCGAATTTCACCAGCATGAGCAACACAAGCACCAGCAATGATGTCATCCTCAAAATCAAGATTTAGCTCTCCATCTTTAATCATCAATTTGAGTAAAGCGGAAATATTTTTGGCATACAATTCACTAGCATGGACTGGCATAGTTGCTGGCAAGTTGACCGGACCGATAATAGTCACACCATTCCACTGTACATCTTTGCCTGCTTCAGTACATTCACAGTTCCCACCCTGTGATGCTGCCATATCAACTACGACTGCTCCTGGTTTCATTTGGTCTACCATTTCTTTAGTTACTAGCAATGGTGCCTTTTTACCAGGAACTTGAGCAGTAGTAATTACAATATCTGAAGCCGCAACGTGCTGTGTGAGAACTTCGCGAGTGTGTTGTTTGGCTTGCTCAGAAAGCTCTTTAGCATAACCACCCTCAGCAACAGTATCTTCCTGGAGAGTTACATCTACAAACTTTGCTCCCAAACTTTGCACTTGCTCTTTAACTTCTGGACGAATATCAAATGCTTCTACTACCGCACCCAGACGACGAGCAGTAGCGATCGCCTGTAAACCTGCAACCCCCGCACCCATTACTAACACTTTTGCAGGTTTAATTGTACCTGCTGCAGTAGTTAACATTGGGAAAAACTTGGGTAAAGCAGCAGAGGCCAACAAAACTGCTTTATATCCACCAATATTAGCTTGGGAAGATAAAGCATCCATAACTTGCGCTCTACTGGTACGAGGAATTAATTCCATACTGAATGCAGTTATCTTCCGTTCCGCTAAACGTTGCACGATAGCAGGATTTCCTAAAGGATCGAGGAAACTAATTAAAACAGAACCCTCTGGTAATTTATCAATTTCTGATTCCTGTAGTACCCCAATTTTCAGAAGTACCTCAGTTTCACGCCACAGAGTGTCACTGTCAGAAATTATTTTTGCTCCAGCTTGTTCGTAAGCTCCATCAAAGAAGAAAGACTTTTCTCCCGCACCTGCTTCTACCTGAATTTCTAACCCCTGTTTGACTAATCGTGCTACAACATCGGGAACTAAGGCCACACGGGATTCATTGACCAGAGTTTCCTTAGCTACTGCTATTCTCATAAATTCTCCTTGTCTAGTGACATACTCCAACACTAACCATTCGATATAGTGTAAGCTCTCTCGCTTCGCAGTCTTGCTATTGCATCGGACTCCACGAAGCTCTAAGGACGGGAT
>NZ_CEZPJD010000119.1:0-6157 GCF_983059655.1 Okeania sp. | reverse complement strand
TTATTTGGTGGCCCAGAACAAAAAAATCAGTTAAACTTCCGTTTAGATTCTGGTAAGTCCGGGACTTGGGATCGTTATCGACTGAGGATACCAGCAAATAAATTGAATTTAGCAGTTGCTCAGTTATCAATTTTTTATCCTAATTACTACAAAGGTTCATTTGATACTGACAAAATAGAAATTCGTGTTGGGGGAGGAAGTTCAGAAAAGCCAGAATCAATACCTATTGATGAAATAGTATGGGACAAAGAAAATAATTTTGTAGAAATTTACCCTACTGAACCTATTCCTGCTGGTAATAAAATTGAAGTAGTTTTTAACAATGTGAGAAATCCTCGATTTGGTGGAATGTATCACTTTAATGCCAATATTAGGACTCCTGGTGATGTGCCTTTACTGCGTTATATTGGCACATGGCTTTTGACCATAGAATAGGATATTGGATTGAGAAATAGACTATAGATTTACCCAGTTTTACTTAATGTAATAAATGTGCTACCATTGGAGATTGTGACTTTAAGTTGTGATTAGATTAGTGGCTAAGGAGTAGAAAAAATGACTCAAAGGACTTTACATGGTACCAGTAGAAAAAGAAGAAGAGTATCTGGCTTTAGAACAAGAATGCGTACTAGAAATGGCCGAGCAGTAATTAAAGCGCGTCGGCAAAAAGGGCGGGAGCGTCTAGCAGTGTATTAGAAAAAGAAAATTAGACATAAGTCTGATGATTATAGACAAATTTTAAATAATCTCACTATGTTGCCTATCGAAAACAGGCTACGTCATCATAAAGATTTTGGTGCTGTATATCAAAAAGGAATTCGCAAGAATACTTCTTATTTGTCATTAAAGGCTCTGCGTCATCGACAAGAGCCTAAGTTACCTCAAGGTGTAGATAATTTAGAACCTCTGCGACCCACTCGGATAGGCATTACTATAAGCAAAAAAGTGAGCAAAGGAGCGGTAGTCAGAAATCGAATTAAACGCCAAATTAGAGCAGCTTTACGTCAAATGTTGCCATTTATCTCCAAAGGATGGGATATCGTGATTGTAGTTAAACCAACCGCTCAACAGTGCAATTATTCTCAATTTCTGCAACAATTAGAAGAGTTATTGACACAAGTGGAGGTGTTGGATGGGTATTCGAGAGGAAGCCTTTTATGAAGGTGGTCCCCACATAGGAGATTTAATTCTTAACTTATTTATTGGTTTAACAATTATTGGCCTACCTTTAACTGTTGCTGCTATTGTTAGGGCTTTATGGCTACGCTATAGGATTACTAATCGCCGAGTTTCCGTGATTGGAGGCTGGATGGGACAAGATAGAACAGATATTGTTTATTCAGAAATTGTCAACATAGCAAAAGTCCCCAGAGGATTAGGAGCTTGGGGGGACTTGGTAGTTACTCTCAGAAATGGTACTCGTTTAGAACTCAGGGCAATACCAAGATTTAGGGAAATTGAATCTTATATAACTGAAAAGATGAATGCAAAGGCTCAAAAAACTAATAGTCCTACTAATTGATAGTTATTTAACTATTATTTTTCAAAGCTATATGTCTTTCAATTAGCTACTAATATAATATCGACCTAGTAAAAGTTCTTATAAATGACTAATTTATAGGTGTTAAGCTAGATACCCTTATTATATAGTAATCAAAAATTAAAAATAGTCGAAATTAGAAATATTACCAGCCCCAAGGTTGAGATAAAATAATGGATTTTGGTATAGGGTTTCTTTCCAACAATATAATGCTACCGATCCTAGATTTTTTCTACGGGATCGTACCAAGTTATGGTCTAGCGATCGTAGCTTTAACTCTTGTAATTCGCGCAAGTCTCTACCCGTTAAATGCAGGGCAAATTAGGAATATGCGTAAAATGAAAGTTACGCAACCTTTGATGAAAAAGCGACAAGAGGAGATTCAAAAACGCTATAAAGACGATCCACAAAAACAGCAGGAAGAAATGGGTAAACTGATGAAAGAGTTTAATCCATTGGCAGGATGTTTACCACTGCTATTTCAAATGCCTATACTGTTTGCGTTGTTTGCAACTCTGCGTGGATCGCCCTTTACTAATATTAATTACACTGTAGATATACAAATATTTCCTCAAGAACAACTAGAGCGAATTCAACCACAAGCTTATACAACTTCACCTCAAAACATATACGTTAATGATGGAGTCCACTTTCCTATTTTGGCCTTGATGCCCACTGGTAATAAGTTAGTTGTTGGAGATCGAGCTCAAGTTGAATTTCAAACAGTAGAGGGTAAATCTCTAGAAACTCTGAAACAGGAATATAATCAAACCGAAGTTAAGCCTACATGGACTATAACAAAAGGTTCTGAAAGAGTTCAAATCGATCAAGATGGTAACTTAGTAGCTTTACAATCAGGTGAAGCTACAATTCAAGGTACTATCCCAGGAATTGCAGCGAATAAAGGATTTCTATTTATTAAAGCTCTAGGTCGTGTCGGTGTCTTAGATGAAAATGGGAAGATTCACTGGGATATATTAATTATGGTGATTGGTTTTGGAGTTAGTATCTATGCTAGTCAGACTATATCAGGTAAAGGACCTGGGGCTAACAATGCTAATCCGAATCAAGACTCAATCAACAAAATCACTCCCTTTTTGTTTTCAGGAATATTTCTGTTTACTCCTTTACCGGCAGGTGTGTTACTCTATATGCTCATAGCTAACATATTTCAAACGGTTCAGGCTTTTATTTTATCTAAGGAACCATTACCTGAGAACCTACAGAAATTAGTAGAAGAGTCACAGCCAAAAACAACAAAAACAGGAAAGGGAAGAGAAGCGCTACCCTTTGAACCAGGACGTTCTAAAAAGAAAGCTTAATGCTAGTAATGAACGATAGTTATTATATAGAGCAAGGATTAGACCAAGGAAAGCAATGGCTAGAGAAGCTGCTAAATTTAGCAGAAATTCCAGCAAAAGTCACAGGTCAACAACAAGAAGACGGCTATTGGTTAATCATAGATGAGACAAATCTGACACCAGAACAAATTTCTATTCTAGTAGGATTTGATGGTAAAGCAATTGATGCAATTCAGTATCTTGCTAATACAATTCTGAATATAGCTTATGATTCAGAACAGCATCTGTCCTACACTGTGGAAATAGCCGGTTATCGAGTTCGCCGTCAAGAAGAACTCCTATTAATAGCAGAGTATGCAGCAAAAAAAGTACGTTTGACTGGTGAAGAGCATGAGTTAACATCTCTATCTTCTGCCGAACGTCGTCAAATACATACTATGCTTCAAGACTGTGAAGATTTAGAAACTTACAGTCATGGACAGGAGCCAGACCGCCGTTTAGTAGTAAAAATTAGAAGCTAATGACCAATAGAAAATATTTGGAGAAAAGAATGAGTTATTGACATTAAAATCATTAGTTAGATAAGGCAAATTCAGAATTCTCTACTCAGAATTCTGAATAGCTGTTATGGAATAAGTGAGGTGAAGTGAAGATGGAAGTAATACATATTCCCAGTCTACTGAAAAAAACTGAGCAGACTGAGGCTATCAAGTTTGAGGAATTTATATCAGACTTGGAAACACTGACTCCAGTTAGAGGTTATTTACAAGTAACTCATCATGGAAATTATCTGGAAGTTAACGGAAAAGTAGAAACAATTATTACTCTCACTTGCGATCGATGTTTAAACCAGTATAACTATAAATTACTGATTAATCCAAAAGAATTAATTTGGCTGAAAGAAATTAAAGAGCAAAAAGATTTATTTTATATAGAAGTAGAAAACTCTGTGGAGGATTTGGTAGAAACTTTACCTCCAGATGGATATTTTAACCCTAAAGAATGGATATATGAACAGTTTTGTTTGGCAGTTCCCCCTAGAAAGTTATGCGATAAAAATTGTCAGGGAATTAAATTATCTGATACAAATGGCTCCTCATCAATTATAGACCGGCGATGGGCTGGTTTAGAATCTATTAAAAAACAACTGAATATAAATAATAATTAATAATTAATAATTAATAATTAATAATTACCTCTTCTTGATCAAGGATAGGATTGACTCAAAGGAAATATTCGCTTGTTTATCCTTTAAAGGAGAGGCTTTAAACCTTAATTATTCGGTAAATTGAATATTGAAGTAATTATAGAATTATCAACATATACTATATAACTGGATTCTATATAACAAAAAAATATTATGAGTTTTCAAGAAGAGTTTGAACTACTATTACGATCGCGCTATTCAATAATTTATATCCAGACTATAGAAGAAGAACGAGTAGAAATTACAATTACTGAATCAGCAAAAAAACAAGGTAATAGAGCAGTTTATGTATGGGACTTTGTTGAAGGATATCAAAATAATCCTAACGATACAGGGTGGGGAAAAAGAAATCCTCTTCAAGGTTTGGAGCTGGTGGAAAAGTTGCCAGAATCTGCTCCAGCAATCTTTATTTTGCGTGATTTTCAAAGATTTTTAGAAGATATTTCTATTTCAAGAAAACTACGAAATTTAGCAAAGAAATTAAAATCTCAACCTAAAAATATTGTTATTCTTGCTCCTCAAATATCTGTTCCAGAAGATTTAACTGAGGTTATAACAATAATAGAATTCCCACTGCCAAATAGTCAAGAAATTTCCCAAGAGGTAGAACGTCTATTAATGGCAATGGGTCAATCTTTAGACAAACGTTTATTAGATGAAGTTGTTCGAGCAGCTCAAGGATTATCTATTGAAAGAATTAGAAGAGTTTTGGCTAAAGCTATTGCTACTCACGGAGAACTACAGCTTAATGATGTTGATTTAATCTTAGAAGAAAAACGTCAGACCATCCGCCAAACTCAAATATTAGATTTCTATCCTGCTCGTGAAAATATTTCTGATATTGGGGGTTTAGATAATCTCAAAGATTGGTTATTGCGACGGGGAGGAGCATTTTCTGAAAGGGCGAGACAATATGGTTTACCTCACCCTAGAGGTTTACTTTTGGTAGGAATACAAGGTACTGGTAAATCTCTTACCGCTAAAGCGATCGCTCATCATTGGCATTTACCTCTATTACGTTTGGATGTGGGACGTTTGTTTGGAGGGTTGGTGGGAGAGTCGGAGTCTCGTACCCGACAGATGATTTCTATTGCAGAAGCTTTAGCGCCTTGTGTTGTGTGGATCGATGAAATTGATAAAGGTTTTGCAGGGTTGAAAAGTCAAGGAGATGCTGGTACTACCAGTCGAGTTTTTGGTACATTTATTACTTGGTTAGCTGAGAAAACTTCTCCTGTATTTGTGGTAGCTACTGCTAATAATATTCAATCTTTACCACCTGAGATATTACGAAAAGGGAGGTTTGATGAAATATTTTTTGTTGGTTTGCCTAACCAAGAAGAAAGAACAGCTATTTTTGAGGTACATTTATCTCGGCTAAGACCTCACAATCTCAAAAATTATGATATAAATCGTCTAGCTTATGAAACTCCAGATTTTTCTGGTGCAGAAATAGAACAATCTCTGATTGAAGCTATGCACATAGGATTTAGTCAAAATCGTGAGTTTACTACTGAGGATATCTTAGAGTCTGCTAGTCAAATTATACCTTTAGCTAGAACTGCAGAAGAACAAATTAAGTTTTTACAAGATTGGGCAGCAGCAGGTAAAGCACGTCTTGCTTCTAGATATGGTGGTTTAAAAGGTAATTTTTAGTTAGCAGAAGGAAGAAGTAAGAAGGAAGAAGAAAGAAGAAAGTAGTTATAACAAATTGATAAATGTTTCCTACAAAGAACTTTCTAGTGCAGAATGGCGGAAATAACTGACCAGTTACAAAATCCTAAAAGCCTTACCAATCAATACTTCTGACTTCTGACTTTTGACTTCTGACTTCCGCGTAGCGACACTAGGTGTTAGGTAAATTATTAATAATTTGTAATTTATAATTAATTATGATGTATTTTCTATAAAATCAAAAAAATCAATCTTTTTTATTATATTTTTCTTTCCCTGTTCCCTATTCCCTATTACCGAAAAATTGTGGGTATGCGCCTCCCCTTTTAAGGGGATAAAAAAAAGAACATATTCCTTATTTCAAGCCTCCTTATTGCAGAGGTACTGATAACTGATAACTGATAACTGATAACTGATAACTGAAATGACCTAGCGCAT